>DASQVN010000054.1:0-2492 GCA_035640755.1 Rhodopila sp. | reverse complement strand
GTCAAGCGCGGTGTCCTGATGGCGGGCGGCTTCCCGGTCGAGCTGCCGGCACTGTCGATGAGCGAGAGCTACCTGAAGCCGACCTCGATGCTGTACCGCAACATGCTGGCGATGGAGGCGGAGGAGCTGCTGCGCGCGCATCCAATTGACGGCGCCGTGCTGATGGGCGGCTGCGACAAGTCGACGCCGGGCCTGCTCCTGGGGGCCACCAGCATGAACATCCCCGCGATTTTCCTGCCGGCCGGGCCGATGCTGCGCGGCAACTGGCAGGGCAGGGTGCTCGGCTCCGGCAGCGATAGCTGGAAATACTGGGACGAGTTGCGTGCCGGCAAGATCACCGACCAGGACTGGCTCGGCGTCGAGGGCGGGATCGCCCGCTCATACGGGACCTGCATGACGATGGGCACGGCCAGCACGATGACGGCGATCGCCGAAGCCTGCGGCATGGTGCTGCCCGGCGGCAGCTCGATTCCGGCGGCCGATTCCGGCCATATCCGCCTCGCTTCCGAGAGCGGACGGCGGATCGTCGACATGGTGTGGGAGGATCTCACGCCGCGCAAGATCATGACGCGCGAGGCGTTCGAGAACGCGATCGCCGTGGCCATGGCCATGGGCTGCTCGACCAACGCGATCATCCATCTCATCGCCATGGCGCGCCGAGCCGGCCAGGCGATCGGGCTCGACGACTTCGAGCGCTACAGCCGCCGCGTGCCGGTGATCGGCAATGTGCGGCCCAGCGGCAACCAGTATCTGATGGAGGATTTCTTCTACGCCGGCGGCATCCGCGCGCTGATGCAGAATATTCGCGAGCATCTGCATCTCGATGCACTGACCTGCACGGGGCGGACCCTGGCCGAGAACATCGAGGGCGCGCGCATCTTCAACGAGGACGTCATCCGCCCGACCAGCAACCCGATCTACGGCGAGGGGTCGCTGGCGGTGCTGAAGGGCAACCTGGCGCCGGACGGGTGCGTGATCAAGCCGGCGGCGATGGACCAGCGCTTCCTCAAGCACACCGGCCCGGCGGTCGTGTTCGACGACTATCCCAGCATGAAGAAGGCGGTGGCCGACGAGAACTGGGACATCACCGCCGACCACGTGATGGTGCTGCGCAATGCGGGGCCGCAGGGCGGGCCGGGCATGCCGGAATGGGGCATGCTGCCGATGCCGACCAAGCTGCTCAAGGAGGGGCATCGCGACATGCTGCGCATCTCGGACGCGCGCATGAGCGGCACCAGCTACGGCGCCTGCGTGCTGCACGTCGCCCCGGAGAGTTTCGTGGGCGGGCCGCTGGCGCTGCTGCAGAACGGGGACATGGTCAGCATCGACGTGGACGCGCGCAGTATCCGGATGGAGGTCTCGGACGAGGAATTGGCGCGCCGCCGGGCCGCCTGGAAGCAGCCGGCCCCGCGCTACGAGCGCGGCTATGGCTGGATGTATACGCATCATATCCAGCAGGCGAACGAAGGCTGCGACTTCGACTTCCTGCGCACCGAGTTTGGCGCGCCGGTCCCCGAACCCGCGATCTATTGAAGGAGCAATGATGAGCAAGCTCAGCCCGCAGACGCGGGAGAGGCTGAAAGGCGTGAGCACCGCGACCTTGGCGAGCGCCCTGTACAAGCGCGGGTTCCGCAACCAGATGGTGCAGGGCGTGCTGCCGCTCAGCCCGCCCAAGGGCGGCAGCATGGTCGGCGAGGCGTACACGCTGCGCTACATCCCGGCGCGCGAGGACCTCAACCCGATGACGGTGTTCCGCAACCACAGCCATCCGCAGCGCAAGGCGGTGGAAGAGTGTCCGCCCGGCGCCGTGTTCGTGATCGATAGCCGCAAGGATGCGCGGGCGGCCTCGGCCGGGGCGATCCTGGCCACGCGGCTGATGGTGCGCGGCTGCGCCGGCATGGTGACCGATGGCGGGTTCCGCGATTCGGCCGAGATCGGGGCGCTGGACATGCCGTCGTACCACACGCGACCCTCGGCGCCGACGAACCTGACCGTCCATCAGGCGATCGACATCAACGTGCCGATCGGCTGCGGCGACGCGCCGGTGTTCCCGGGCGACGTGGTGGTCGGCGATATGGACGGGGTGATCATCATTCCGGCCGAAATCGCCGACGAGATCGCCGACGAGGCGGTGGAGATGACCGCCTTCGAGGATTTCGTCATCGAGCAGGTGCGGGGCGGGCAGAAGACGCTGGGCCTGTATCCGCCGACCGACGAGAGCAACCTGGAATCGTTCGCGGCCTGGCGCAAGCAGCACGGCCGGTGATCCGGCGCGCAGGAGAATGGTAGGGTTTTGAACGGCACTCGAACGCTCGGCCGTCCTTTCCCGGTTGACAGTTCCACCCCAGCGGGGAGGCTTACCGCACATGAACGGCTCGACGAGCAACCGAATTCCCGCCACGCTCATTCCTGGCGACGGGATTGGGCCAGAGATCTCGGAGGCAGTGGTCTCCGTGCTGGATGCGCTCGGCGCGCCGTTCGAGTGGGACGTG
>DASQVN010000053.1:0-9293 GCA_035640755.1 Rhodopila sp. | reverse complement strand
GGACGGTCGCGGCCCTCATGGAGACTCTGGCCGGATGGGATGGGCAAATCTGCTCTCCTGTTCGCTGCGCGGGACGTCATTCAGTCCAGGCCCCGCCATGGCAATGGCATCGGCCGCCGCAATGCCGAACCGGCGGCAAGCCATCAACGCACGGGACCGTCGGTGTTATCCTCAGCCAAAACCGGGTCGAGATCGCCTGCAAGACCAGCCACATCCGTTTCATGCAGGAAACATGCTGCCGCGTGATCCGATGCCGTGCGGAACAGCGGCGGCGCACCCCAGACGCACCGCTCCATGGCAGCAGGGCACCGTTCCGCGAACCTGCAGCCCGTGGCGGCACCTACCCGGCCGGACTGCCGTGTCTCGCCCACCCAATCCCGCTCCGTGCTGACACGTGGAATCGAGCGGATCAGCAGCTGCGTGTACGGATGCTGCGGCGCGCTCACCACCCGCTCGATGCCGCCGGCTTCGGCGACCGTGGCGCGATACATCACAATGATCGAGTCCGCGACCTGATAGGCGGTGGCAAGATCATGGGTAATATACAGGATGGAGATGCGCATCTCCTCATGCAGCCGGCGCAGGCTGCCCAGGATCGTTGCCCGGAGCGACGCATCCACCATCGACACCGGCTCATCCGCGACGATCAGCCGCGGGCGCAGCAGCAGGGCGCGGGCCACCATGATACGCTGCCGCTGGCCGCCGGACAGTTGATGGGGATAGCGGCCCAGGATCTCCTCCGGCCGCAGCCCGACCGAGTGCAATGCCGCCGCGATCAGGTCGCGGCCCGCAGCCCGCGACGACGCCAGCCTGAACTTGCGCACCGGGGTCGTGAGCACGTGATCGATGCGGTAGAACGGATTGTAGACCTCATAAGGATCTTGAAAGACGGCCTGCACGTCGCGGCGGAAGCTGCGGCGCCGGTCGGCGGACAGGCGGCGGATCGGTTCGCCCTGGTACCGGACCTCGCCGCTGGTCGGGTCGATGATCCCCAGCATCAGCCGCGCCAATGTCGTCTTGCCGCTGCCGCTTTCGCCGACGACCGCAATGAAGCGCGGCCGCGCCGCATCGATCGATAGCGAAATTCCTTCCAACGCAACCTTTCCGCCGAAGGCCTTCGCCGCGTTGCGCAATTCGATCAGCGGCGTCATGCCAGATGACACGCGGCCGTTGCATCCGGCCCCATGGCGCGGATCCCGGGCTTCTCGGTGCGGCATCGATCGATCGCCAGCGGACAGCGCGGATGAAAGGCGCAGCCGGACGGCAGCTCGCGCAGCGACGGCGCCAGCCCCGGGATGCCGCGCAGCCCGCCGCGGCGCTCCAGCGTCGGAAGGCTTTCGATCAGCATCCGCGTGTAGGGATGTCGCGGCGCGGTGACGATGTCGCGGATCGGTGCGGTCTCCACCAGCCGGCCGGCATACATGATGCCGAGGCGGTCAACGAACTGTGCCATCAGCCCCATGTCGTGGCCGATCAGGATGATCGCGGCGCCGAGGTCGTCCTGCACCCGCCGCAGCGTCTCCATCACCTGCTTCTGCACCACCACGTCCAGCGCGCTGGTCGGTTCGTCGGCAATGATGACCTTGGGGCGCAGGCAGATGGCGATGGCAATGCACGCGCGCTGCTTCATGCCGCCGGACAGTTCGTGCGGATATTTGTCCTGAACCTCGGGCGGCAACCCGACCTGGCTCAGCAGCGCGCCGGTCCTCCCCGCCAATTCGCGGCGGCCAAGCCGGATGCCATGATCCTCCAGGGCGTCGGCAATCTGGTGGCGAATACGCACGACCGGGTTCAGCGAGTTCATCGCCCCCTGCGGCACCATGGCGATCCCGGCCAGCCGCAGCCGGCGCACGGCATCGGGATCGAGGCTGGACAGCGCAAGCTCGTCCAGCCAGACCTCGCCGCCCTCGATGCGGCCCGGCCGCTTGATCATGCGCAGGATCGCCAGCGCCATGGTCGATTTGCCCGATCCGGACTCGCCGGCGAGGCCGAAGCGTTCGTGCGACCGCAGCGCAAAGCTGACATCGTCGACTGCCCGCACCGGACCGCGGGGATGGTCGTAGACCACCCGCAAGCCTTCGATGCGCAGTATGGTTTCGCTCATGATGGTTTCGCTCATGCCGCCCGCCGCAGCCGCGGGTTGGCGATCTCGTCCAGGCCGACAGCCAGGAAGAACAGGCCAAGAAACACGATCAGGATGACCACCAGCGGTGCGGTCCACCACCACCACCAGCCATTGATCACCGCCGCGTTGAAGTTGACCCAGTACAGCGTCATGCCCAGCGTCGGCGCCTCGACCGGACCGAGGCCGAGGACCTCCAGCCCGACCGAGGCAAGGATAGCGGCGGAGACACTGCTGACCAGCGTGGCGGCGAGATAGGGCAGCAGGTTCGGCATCAACTCGGCAACGATGATTTCCGGGCCGGACATGCCGTTCAGCCGAGCGATCTCGATGAAGCCGCGCTCACGGAGTGTCAGCACCTGGGAGCGGATGGTCCGTGTCGGATTGAGCCACGCCAGGGAACCGACGATCAGCGCCATTTCGTTCACCGTCAGCGTGCCCTTCAGCGATACCGCGATCAGGATCAGCACCAGAAGCCCAGGCACGGTCAGGCCGATATCCGTGAGGCCGCGTATGACGGAATCCACCCAGCCGCGATAATACGCGGCGGTGAAGGCCAGGACCGCGCCGAACCCGACGCCGAAGAAGCCGGCGATGAAGCCGATGCGCAACGTCAGCGGTGTCCCGGCCACCATCACGGCGAGCAGGTCGCGCCCCTGGCGGTCGGTGCCGAACGGATAGTCCCAGGACGGCGGCTGCAGCGCAGGCACGGAAAGCGCCTGGGCATTGTCCGTTTCGACCGTCAGCGCGCCGACCACCATGAACAGGCCAAGCAGGCCAAGCAGAACAAGCCCAACCACCAGGGAGGCGTTGCGATGAAAATAGCTGCGCACCCTCACCCCCGCCCGTAGGAGATGCGCGGATCGAGCCACGGATACAGCACGTCCAGCACGAAGGTCGCCAGGCCGAGACCGACAATCACCGTGAACACGATCCCCTGGATCAGGAAGAAATCATTCTCCTGGATCGCCTGGAACAGCAGCGCGCCGATGCCGGGATAGCCGAAGATCACTTCCACCAGCACCGCGCCGGACAGGATCTGGCCCAGTGCCAGTGCCAGGCTGGTCGTCTGCGGCAGGATGGCGTTGCGCATGCAATAACGGAGGAAGACGGTGCGGCTGCGCAGGCCCTTGGCCTCGGCAAACAGTACGTAGTCCTCACCCATGGTCGTGACCATCATGCCGCGCATCGTCAGCGCCCATCCGCCGACCGAGACAAGGATGATCGACAGCGCGGGCAGAACGGCATGGCGCAGCACATCGAGGATGAACCCGAGGCTCCAGCCCGGCGCGGCACCGGGGCTGTAGCCGCCGAAGATCGGCAGCAACTGGAACCGGAAGGCCAGCAGCCACATCAGCACCAGGCCAAGCAGGAAGAACGGTATCGCGTGCAGCGCCCAAAGCGGCGGCATCAGCCATTGCATCCAGCGCGGCGCCCCAGGCCAGGCCAGCAACGCCCCCAGCACCGTTCCCAGGACGAATGAAAACAGCGTCGTGAGGCCAAGCAGCCCGATCGTCCACGGCAGTGCCTCGCTGATCATGCCGGCAACGGTGCGTGGATAGTTGGCAATGGAATAATTCAGGTCGCCATGGGCGACCTTGGACACATAGGTCAGGTATTGGCGGAACAGCGGCTGATCGAGACCGAATTGCGCCTGATAGACCTTCACCATGTCTTCAATGCCGGCCTGCGCGTACCCGCCCAGCGAAGCCTGCTCCAACAGCTTCGTGCGAACCGGGTCCGAACCGGATAGTTTCGGCAGAAAGAAGTTCAACGTGGCGGCAAGCCAGATGATGACCAGGAACACGCCAAACCGCCTGATGACGTAACGCAGCGTCATTCCGGGTCAGACCGCCCTCGCGCTCCACAACACGATCGGAAACGTCAGATGCCAGGAGGCCCCGTTGACATAGGCATTGTCCGCGGTCGGCCAATGGGTCCAGCGCAACGTGTTCATCGGGATGCGGTGGTAGTTCTGCACAAGCTGCACGTCCGGCAGCTCCGGCAGCCAGATTTCCATTGCGGCCCTGAACAGGTCCTTCAACCGCGCGACGTTGGTCGGATCGGTGACATAGACCTCATCGACGATCTTGTCGAAATCGGAATTCTTCCAGCGGCTGAAGTTGACGAGGTGCGCGCCCGGAACGGCGATGCTCTTGCCCTGATACAGGCGCAGCGTGTCATACGGCTCACGGATGCTGCCGCCGTGTCCGTAGATCGAGCCGACATACTGGCCCTTCTGGAACCGCTCATCGAAGTTCGGCGGGAGGCTGATGCTGGCAGTCACACCCCGGCGCTTCAGCATCTGCGCGAGCACCGGGCCGATCGCGGGGCCCGACGCGCCGAAGCCGATGATCTCCAGCTCGAGCGGCGTTCCATCCGGCTTCTGCCATGTCTCACCGCTCTTTTTGAAACCCTTGGCAGAGAGCAGCGCGTCACCCTTCTTCGGGTTGAACTCCAGCGTATTGTATTTGGCGAGCAGGTCCTTCACAGCATCGAAATAAGGCAGCAGCGGCGGATAGGGCGGCATCGGCAGCGCCGAGGCGGACGACGCGCCAAGATAGCCGACGTCCACAATCTGCTTGCGGTCGATGTAGTGACTGATTGCCCAGCGTACGTCGCGGTCGTCGTACGGTGCGGTCTCGTTATTGAGGTAGAATGAAATCGGCCACCAATCGACGTAGCCCCAGGGCGGCTTCTGATCGGTGTAGCTGGTGATCTTCGGGTTCTGGCGGATCACCGTGGGGAAGGTGGCAGGCTGCAGAGCGCCGGCGAAATCCACCTGGTTCGTGATCAACGCCTGGGCGGATTGCTGTTCGGCGACGAACGGCAGCCAGATGTTGCGCAGCACCTGCGGCATCGGCGCCAACTTCTGCTCGGCCGCCCACCAAGTGTCACGACGCTCGAACACCTTCTGCTGCAATGATGATTCCGTCACCTTCCACGGCCCGGTCGTCACCGGCCAACCCTTTGCAATGTCGAAATGCTTGAAGCTCGGCCAATCCTGACCTTGAAAGATGTGCTTCGGAACAATGTAGACGCCGATGTCGTACTTGTAGGCGGTGAAGAAAAAGAACCGCGGCGACGGGATCTTGAACTTCAGAACAACCGTATTCGGGTCGGTGACGGTCGCTTCCTCCAGCGCCTGACCAACGTCGATGCCCCACTTTGCCTTCGGGCCAAGGTCGCGCAGCGTATTGAACGTATACGCAACGTCCTCGGCGCTGAATGGGACCCCGTCACTCCAGGTGATCCCGGACCGGGTCTTGATCGTCAACTGCTTGAAGTCGGGTGTATACTGGTAGCTCTCGGCCAGCCACATATAGGTCTTGTCGGCAAACGCACTGTAGTAGGCGAGCGGCTCGTAGATCAGGTTGGGGCCGTTCTGGTGATTGGCGCCGATCGCATAGGGGTTCCACAGTTCGTAATCGACCCAGCGGCCATCGCGGCTGTTGATGCCGATCAGGACCAGCGTTTTCTCGCGGGGGATCGCGACCGGTTGAGCCTGTGCGATCCCGGCCGGCAACATCAGACTCGCAGCCGCCGCGACGCCGCCTTTGATCACGCTCCGCCGCTCGGCCGAAATGGGCAGCGTCTGTAGCACCAAGTCGTTCCTCCCGCCCGGCCATGGTTCGATCGCCGGCCTGAACTGGCCAGCACTGCACCCCTTCGACCGGACGGTGTCAAGCACGCCCTCAAGCCACTTCGAAATGGTTGAGGGAGGGAGATCAGCGCAACTTCTAGTTGCTTCCACTCAGCCCTGATACCGAAGCAGAAGCACGACCGTGCCCCGCGCCGTTCGGCGATCTTCGAAGGAACCAGGGGGGTCAACTGGTCGGAGTGAGAGGATTCGAACCTCCGGCCCCTGCGTCCCGAACACAGTGCTCTACCAGGCTGAGCTACACTCCGGCCGAGGGTGCGCGTATAGCCTCGACCCGCCTCGGAGGCAAGGTATTGCATGCACCCGGCGGCGGAAAAGTTATGCGGACCCGGCCTGTGTCCCGTCCCGGGATGTCCCGCCCTCGGATGTCCCGCCTTGGGCTTGGAGGGTCTGCCGGTGATGCCAGGCTTCCATCAGTTGCAGCACGGTGGCGGCGGTTTCCTCGATCGACCGGCGCGTGACGTCGATCGTCGGCCAGCCATGGCTGTTGCACAGCCGCCGGGCCCACAGCAGCTCCTTCTTCACCGCGTCCTCATCGACGTAGTCGCTGCTGTCCTGGCGGATCGGGCCGGTCTGGGCGCCGCCGCCGATCAGGCGCAGGCGGTGACGGCGGATGTCGATCAGCGCCTCGGGCGCCAGCGTCAGGCCGATCACTGGGCACTTGACGGTCAGCAGTCCCGGCGGCAGCGGCAGGTTCGGCACCAGCGGCACGTTGGCCGCCTTGATGCCCCGGTTCGCCAGATAGAAGCAGGTCGGCGTCTTGGAACTGCGGGAGACACCGACCAGCACCACGTCGGCCTCCGCGAGGCCAGGCTGGGCCTGCCCGTCATCATGCGCCAGCACGTAGTGCATCGCATCGATGCGGGAGAAATAGTCGGCGTTGAGTTGGTACTGCCGGCCGGGCCGAGCCTCGGCCTGCTCACCGATCGCGTCCTGCAGCACGTTCAGCACGGGATCGAGCACGTTCACCAGCTGGACATTCAGCCGGTGACAGGTCTCATCCAGCTCCGCCCGCAGGGCGCGGTCGATCAGCGTGGACAGCACCGGCCCGGGCTCGGCCTCGATCCCCTCGATCACGCGGTGGAGCTGGAAGCGGGTGCGGATCAGGCTCCAGCGATGATAGAGGATGTGCGCGTGCTCGAACTGGACCGTCGTGGCGCGGGCGATGGCATTCAGGGTTTCCCCCGTCGCGTCGGAGACCAGATGCAGGTTGATCCGATGGGTTTCCATCGGCGGCACCATAAACCTCTTCGCACCGTACGCCAGCAGTGATCAACGCAGCACGGCGCGGATGGCCTCGAGCAGCGCGGCCTTGGTGAACGGCTTGGCCAGGAAGGTGTGGCCGGTCGCGGCCTTGTCGGCCTGCTTCAGGTCGCCGCTGGTCATCACCACGGGGATGCCGAGCCGCTCGGCGGCCTCAAGCAGCAGGCCGGGCCCGCCATCCGGCAGCAGGCAGTCGCACAGGATGACGTCGAAGCGCGTGCCGTTCGAAGCGGTCAGCAGCTCCAACGCCTGCGTGGCGGATTGCGTCGCGGTGACGTCCAGCTCTTCCTCCATCATCAGGACGAGCACGTCCCGCACCAGTGGATCATCTTCCACCACCAACAGGCGTCTATGCTCCGTACTCTGTGCCATTGCCGTTTCATGCTGTTCAGATCCGCGAGAATAGCCGAAACGGGGCGCGTTGTCTGTTCTCCAGGTGACGTTTGCCGACAGAGATAAGTGCCAGCCATCATCGGTTCACTACGCCAGGAGCCGGTAGCATTCACAGGTGCGTGCTTCCAGGTTGCGACGGGACAGCAGGTGCACGCGGCCGCGGAAGCGCTGCAGCAGCCCGTCGGCCTCGAGCTGCGCCAGTAGCGCGTTGATCCGGGGTCGGCCGCTGCCGAGCATGGTGGCGAGCATGTCCTGGGTGAGCGGCAGGTCGAGGTCGCCCGTGCGGTCCAGCAGCATCAGCAGCCAGCGGCAGCAACGCTGCTCCAGCGTATGCAGCCGGTTGCAGGCGACGGTCTGCAGGCACTGCGCCGCGAGGGCGAACAGGAACTCGGACAGAGCAGCGTGGGCCTGCGGGCGGGAAGCCAGAACGGCCTGGACCGCGGCCGCCGGGATCACCGACATCGGGCCACTGATCTGCACGGTGGCGTCGGCGAGCGGGGGCATGCCGTGGAACAGCGCCTCCAACCCGACGCAGCCCTCACGCCCGAGCAGGCCAGTCTGCACCTGGCGGCCGTCGGGGTCGGTCAGGCTCAAGGAGATGACGCCGCCGTGCGGGAACCAGAGTTCGGTGGCCGGGTTCGCGCGGCTGCCGAGGATGAGGCCCTGCTTCGGCCGCTCCTGCCGCGCCGCGGCAGCCAGGCGCCCGCGTTCGGCGGCAGGCAGCGCGTCGAGAAGGCGGTTGGACGTGCCAACCGCCTGGCGGGAGGGTTGCACCATATCAATTCCTATACCCGGCGGCGCAGGGCGAAGCGGATCAAATCTCACCGGCCCGTGCGGCGGGGCGGTCACCACCCATCAGTTGTGAGCCTCGGTATAGGGATATTTCAGGTCGCCGTCCTTCAGGGCGGGGGGCCAGAGTATCACCTCGACCTTCGGGTCCTTGAACTGGTCTAGGTCGTTGTTCTTCACGTTCTGGAACTGCACTTCCAGCACGCGCGCCTCGGTCCATTCGCCGTTGGGACCGAAGGTGATGTCGCCGGTGAGGGTGTGGAGGGTGTGGGAGCGGAGATAGTCGGCCAGCTTCTGCTGATCCAGGCTTTTCGTACCCTCGACCGCCTGCTGGAGGACCTGCATGTCGGCGTAGGCGAAGGGCGGCAGATAGTAGCCGAGGAGATCGACGCCCGCGCCGGCCGCCTTGGCTTGGTAGCGCTTGATGAAGTCCAGCGTCTCGGGCGTGGCGAGGGAGCCGAACGGCAGCCAATAATCATAATCGACGATGCCGTTCAGCAGCGGGCCGAGCTGGGTCTTGATGGCGGTGGATTGGAGGCCGACCATGCCGCCGCCGAACAGCTTGGCCTTGAGGCCGATCTCATGCGCGGCGCGGATCATGCCGACCGTGTCAGGCGGGTAGGAGGCGACGAACACCAGGTCGGGGTTGGTCGCCTGGATGGCGCGGACGATCGGCGAGTAGTCGGTGGTGCTGGGGGGATAGGTGCGGTCGTAGACGATCTTGAGGCCGGCCTGCTTCGCGAGTTCCCGCGCGCCGTTCAGCGCGTTGTGGGGGAATTCGGCATCGGCGCCGACGATCGCGAGCGTCTGGGGCTTCGGGTTCTGCGCCATGGCGACCTCGAAGAAGGGCTTGGAGAAGCTCTGTGCGGGCTTGGGTCCGCCGGTCGGGGAGATCGAGAAGTAGTTCGGGTACTGGAACTCCTTGTTCGCATCGAGGGCGAACAGAGCGAGGAAGGTGCGGCGGTGCTGGATGATCACCGGGACGGCGGGGGCGACCATGTTGGTGCCGTAGCCGCTGATCACGAGATCGACCTTATCGACGTCCAGCAGCTTGGTGTAGATCGC
>DASQVN010000052.1:0-3259 GCA_035640755.1 Rhodopila sp. | reverse complement strand
GCTGATCGAGCGGTTCCCGTTCCGTGGCACCCTGCCCCGCACGGTCATCGTCGTGCGGGCCGAGCGGGTGTATTTCCAGTGTCCCAAGGCGCTGCTCCGTTCGGAGCTGTGGAATCCCGGGAAGCACATTCCGCGCTCTTCGCTGCCGAGCACGGGGACGATCCTGGCTGATGTCTCGAGCGGACGGGTCGGCGGCGAGGAATATGACCGCGCCTACCCCGAACGCCTGCGCCAGACGATCTATTGATGCCAGGAACGCCGATGACGGGCGCCCTGGAACGGCCGCGGCTGGTGCTGGCGTGTCTGACCACGACAGCCACTGTCGCGCGGGCACGGGCCGAGTTCGATGCCATGGTGGCCGCGGGACCTGACGACATGACGGTGCCCGAGGTGATCGAGGCCGCGACCCGGCACCGCGCGCAGGCCCTGGTATTCACCAACACCCTGCCGCTGAACGCTGCCGCCATCGCCGCCCTGCCCGACAGCGTGCGGATCTGTGCAACCATCAGTGTCGGCCATGACCATATCGACCTCGCGGCGGCGCGGGCGCGCGGCATCATGGCGACCAACACGCCGGGCGTGCTGGACGAATGCACCGCCGACCATGCGATGATGCTGCTGCTCGCCGCGGCCCGGCGCGGGGCCGAGTATGACCGCATCATGCGCCGGGGCTGGCGCTACCGGATCGGTCAGGGTGACCTGTTGGGGGTGCGCGTTACCGGCAAGCGGGTCGGCATCATCGGCATGGGCCGGATCGGCCGCGCGTTTGCGCAGCGGGCGCGCGGGTTCGACATGCGGGTGTTGTACCACGCGCGCAACCGCCTGCCGCCGGAGCTGGAACGCGGCGCCGAATACTTCGACAGCCTGCACGCGATGCTGCCGCACTGTGATTTCGTCAGCATCCATGCGCCCGGCGGGCCGGCCACCGACCGGATGATGGACGCCAAGGCGTTTTCCCTGCTGCCCGACGGCGCCGTGCTGGTGAACGTCGCGCGCGGCAGCCTGGTGGATGAGGACGCGCTGTACGACGCGCTGACATCGGGCAAGCTGTTCGCTGCCGGCCTCGATGTCTTCCGCACCGAGCCCGATTACGACCTGCGCTTCGCCGCGCTGGATAATGTCGTGCTGTCACCGCATGTCGGCAGTGCCACGCGGGAGACGCGGGATGCGATGGGGTTCCGCGCGCTCGACAACGTGGCGGCGGTGCTGGCTGGCCGCCCTGCCCCCGACCCGCTCTGGAAGGGCCCGCTCTGAAAGGACCAAGATGCCGAAACCGGTTCTGTTCATCACCCGCCGGCTGCCCGGTGCGGTCGAAGCCCTGGCCGCCGAGACCTTCGAGGCTCGGCTGACTCGCTCGGACACGCCGATCGGTGATCTGATCGGGCCATCGCAGGGCGCGGATGCGGTATTGTGCTGTCCCGGGGACATGATGACGGCCGAGGTGATTGGCGCCCTGCCCCGCAGCGTCAAGGTGATCGGCACGTTCAGCGTCGGCTACGATCATATCGACCTGGAGACCGCCAGGGCGCGCGGCATCGCGGTGTGCAACACCCCCGACGTGCTGAGTGTCGCCACCGCCGAATGCGCCATGCTGCTGCTGATGGCCGCTGCCCGCCGAGCGGGTGAGGGCGAGCGGCTGGTACGGTCCGGTAGATGGGACGGGTGGGCGCCCACGCAGCTTCTCGGCACACAGGTGTCGGGGCGCAGTCTGGGGATTTTCGGCATGGGGCGGATCGGGCGGGAGCTGGCGCGCATGGCGCGGGGGTTTGGGATGACGATCCATTACCGCGACATGGTGCGGCTGCCGCCTGAGCTGGAACAGGGCGCGACGTTTCATGACAATGACGACAGCTTCCTGCCCGAATGCCAGTTTCTGTCGCTGAATGCGCCGGGCGGCGAGGGCACGCGGTACTGGCTGAACGCCGGGCGGATTGCGAAACTGCCGCGCGGCGCGGTGGTTGCGAACGCGGCGCGCGGTACGCTGATCGACGACGACGCGCTGATCGCGGCCTTGCGCAGCGGCCAGGTCGCCGCGGCCGGGCTGGACGTCTACAACAACGAGCCGCACCTGAATCCGGGCTACCTGACGCTGGAAAACGTTGTGCTGCTGCCGCATCTGGGCAGCGCGACGACGGAGACACGTGACGCGATGGGCCGTCTCGTGCTGGCCGGTATCCGCGCGGTGCTGGCCGGCGAAACCCCAGCCAATCTGGTGCGCTGAGATGCGGATCGCGGTTGGCGGCTTCCTGCACGAAAGCCACTCCTTCGCGCCCCGTCCGACGACGTACGCGGACTTCCTGCAGCCCGGCGGGTTGCCGCCGTTCACCGCCGGGGACGGTCTGGTTGCCGCCATGCGGACCCGTTCCGTGCCTTTGGCCGGCGCCATCGCGGTGGCCGAGGCTGCTGGGGTCGAGCTGGTGCCGCTCGCCTGGGCTTTCGCCAACCCCGCGGGGCCGGTGCAGGATGAGGCGTTCGAGCGGCTTGCCGCGCGCATTTGCGGCCCGCTTGCCGCGGCGCTGGACGATGCGGGGCTCGACGGCGTCTATCTCGACCTGCACGGGGCGGCCGTGGTGGACAGCTTCCCGGACGCCGAGGGCGAGCTGCTGCGTCGTGTCCGCGCCATCGTCGGCGAGGCGATGCCGCTGACCATCAGCCTCGATCCGCACGCGAACCTGACCGAGCAGATGGTGGGGCTGCCGGATGCGGTGGTGCCGTTCCGCACCTACCCGCATGTCGATATGAAGGAAGCCGGGGCGCAGGCGATGCGGCTGCTGCTGGGCCGGATCGAGCGCGGCACGCCTTGGGCGTGGGCGTTCCGGCCGCTCGATTTCTGGATCCCGATCGGCAGCCAGTGCACGCTGATGCCGCCGATGCAGACGGTGATGGAGGAGCGGGCGGAATTGGCGGAACGCTACGGAGTTGCGGAGCTCGCGTTCTGCTTTGGCTTTCCGTATGCGGATTTCCCCGGCTGCCGGCCGGCGATCGCCGCCTTCGCCGATGCACAGGCGAAGGCCGATGCTGCGGCCGAGGCGTTCCTGGATGCGGTGAACGCGCGCGAGGCGCAGTTCGTGCAGGAGACGATGCCGGCCGCGGCGGCGGTGGCCGAGGCGCTGCGACTGGCCGCGAGCGCCAAACGGCCGGTCGTGCTGGCCGACACGCAGGACAACCCCGGCGGCGGCGGGCACGGCGACACGACGGAACTACTGTCGGAGCTGGTGCGCCAGGGGGCGAAGGGGGCGGCCGTGGGACGAGGTCGTCC
>DASQVN010000051.1:0-10500 GCA_035640755.1 Rhodopila sp. | reverse complement strand
TGGATCACCTGCCCGGTGGAGACGTTTCGTGCCACCACGTTGATGTTCAGGATCAGGTTGGAGATTTTTTGCACCCAGCCGATGACCGAGATCGTGGCGCCGAGCTTGCGGGCGATGTCAAGGTCGCAGCCGTTGCAGGTTTGGATGTTGAGGTTCTCTGTCTCTCGCGCGGGCGGACGCTCCACCTGGCAGCAGCCGGATTTTTCCAGGATGTCGCCCAACTGGATGTTCAAGGCAGCAAGCCGCTTCTGTTCATCCAGGCGTGGGCCGTTCTTCTCCCCTTCCAGGCTGGTGTCATCGAAGGAAAAGTCGAATACAGCTGTGGGGGAGGGCGTTTTCCCGGCCGTGCCCGCGGTCGCGAGAGAGATGACGCCAAGGATGGCGGATGGCCAGGTCTTCATCTTCAAAGAGCCTTCTTTCGGGGGGCCTCTTCCGGACAGCTCTGTAGATGTAAGTCGGCTTATGCTGCGTGGACATACTCCCAATCAAGCTGAGCCATTCTGCCGGAGACCCGAGCGGCCTTCCTATACCGCGTGCGGCTGGAGCCAGCCTTATCGTGAGGAGATACGCGTGTTTCATGCAGAGATACGCGTCCTTCATGCAGAATGGGATGCCGCCTCCCAGGGTATCCATCCCGTGCCGCCGATCCGTCGTCGCCTTGCTTGCCGCCGAGGCGTGTGACACGGCGATGGCATATCCCCAGCCTAAACCAGGCTCGTCTGCCGGCGAGCCCTCTTTTTTGCGCCGCCAGGGGGTTGTGCGAGTTCTGCACACCCCTTGCGGCGCCGAGAGCCTGTCTCTGAGTGACTGCGGAACAGCCGCCTTCGACCCAAAGCGGTCCATCCGGCGGCCTGATCCTGCTCCCGAAATCAGGCGGTGGTGGTGCCGGCGAGCCAAGAAACCAGTCCGGCAACCGGTCAAAACCACTGTGCGAAGGTACTAGTGTCCCGGTTCGGAAGTTCGTCGTGCTGAAATCAGCCGCTTTACGAACTTCCGAACCGATAAGGACACTAGCAAAGCATTGTTTTCTAGTGTGGTTCATGGTTCCGAAGTCCGCTACGGCGGCTGATCCACAGTACGGCGGACTTCGGAACCACCACACTAGGATGCCGAGGCGAAGGTGTGGGTGCTACCAGAGGTTCGCCTGGCCTACAGTGTCGGGTTTACTCGCCGGGACCAGGCTGAACTGATACCGATTGTCGAACTCTGGAAGGATGAGATCAAGAAGGCGTGGCATGAGCACTTCGGCGACAGCAGCTCGGTTTGACGATGTGACCATGTGGGTCGATCTGTCCGACGGGCGGACGCTCGGCGTTCCGCTGGCATGGTCCCGCGGCTACTCGGCGCAACGCCTGAACAGCGGACACGGTGCCGGATCAGCGTGACCGGCGGCGGCCTGCACTGGGAAGAGCTGGACGAGGACATTTCTGTCGAAGCGTTGCTGGCCGGGCGCGGCGACATCACCATCGGCCGCCAAATCGTGGCCTAAACGAGTGTCCGTGAGCACCGGTGCAGCCTCTCTTGATCTCTCTTCACTGATCAATGCCGTCGGTCGGCTGCGCGAGGGCCTCGAGCGTCACCAGCGCGAGCCTGCGGATGAACAGGTGCGCGACGGGCTGATTCAGCGCTTCGAATACACTTATGAACTCTCCCACCGCTTCCTGCGGTGGTTCATTCGGCTGACTTCGGCCTCGCCCGAGGAAATCGACCGCATGGCATTCCAGGAGCTGATCCGGACGGCGAACCAGCAAGGCCTGTTGCTGGGAAACTGGCCGACATGGCACCGGTATCGCGACCTCCGGGCACGCACGAGCCACACCTACCGTGCCGAGACAGCCGCAGAGATTGCTGCCGCAGTACCGGCGTTTCTGGCAGAAGCCGAGCACCTTCGGGACCAGTTGCTGGCTCGTGTCAAATGAACGGAAGCATCGATATCGCGCCGGCGGACCTGGCCACCCTGCATACCGTGCTCGCCACTTGGCTGCCTGCCGAGGTGCAGGTCTGGGTGTTCGGGTCACGTGCGACAGGCGAGGCGCGACGCTATTCCGATCTCGATCTCGCGCCTGAAGGCCCTGCCCCGCTGGACTCCGACCTCCTCGGCAGGTTGGCGGATGCACTGTCCGAGTCCGGCCTGACGATCAAGGTCGATCTTGTAGATCTGAGCCGAGTTGAACCAGCCTTTCGGCAGCTGATCGAGCGGAACATGGTCCGCCTGCCGCGCAGCGCCGAACCCGGCAGGTAGATCCTGGCTTGGTGCGCCGCACCCGGTAGCGAACGCCCGGAACCATACTCTATAAGGAAAGCGGACAAGCATCAGGGAACCCAGTGACCGACTCCCAGCCTACGCGCGTGCAGGCCCCCAGGGGCACCCATGACCTTATCGGTGACGAGCAGCGCCGCTTCCATCGCGTGGTGGAGGTCGCCCGTCACATCGCCACTACCTACGGCTTCGAGGAATGGATCATCCCAATCTTCGAGGACACGCGCGTCTTCGCCCGCACGCTGGGCGAAACCTCGGACGTCGTCACGAAGGAGATGTACACCTTCCCCGACCGCGGCGGCGATTCCATCACCCTCCGGCCCGAGGCCACCGCCGGCGTCTGCCGCGCCCTGGTCACCAACGGCCTGACTCAGTCACTGCCGCAAAAGGTGTTCGTCGCGGGCCCGATGTTCCGCTACGAACGCCCGCAGAAGGGCCGGTACCGTCAGTTCCACCAGATCGACGTGGAGCTGATCGGTCCCGCCGAACCGCTGGCGGATGCGGAAGTGATCGCCTGCGGCTGGGCTATCCTGGAAGCGCTCGGCGTCGCGTCGGACACGATGCTGGAGCTCAACACCCTGGGCGACAGGGAAAGCCGCCAGGCGTATCGGGACGCGCTGGTCGCCTACTTCACCGATCACAAGTCCAGCCTGTCCAAGGACAGCCTCGACCGGCTGGAGCGCAACCCCCTGCGCATCCTGGACAGCAAGGACGAGAATGACCGGCGCATCGTCGCTGGCGCACCGACGATCAACCCCTATCTGACCGATTCGGCCCGGGCGTTCTACGACAAGCTGCAGGAGCACCTGGTCCACTTCCGGGTGCCGTTCCAGGAGAATCCCCGTATCGTCCGCGGGCTGGACTACTACGGGCATACGGCGTTCGAGTTCGTCACCGCCCGCCTGGGCGCACAAGGCACGGTGATGGCAGGAGGCCGATACGACGGGCTGGTGGCCGAGATGGGCGGCCCCCCTACCCCAGCCGTCGGCTGGGCTGCAGGAATCGAACGGCTTTCCATGCTGATGCAGCACACGCCGCACGCCCCTGCCCCGGTCGCCGTGGTGCCGATCGGCGAAGCTGCCGAGGCCATGGCCATTGAAATCCTGCAGGCGCTGCGCCGAAACGGCATCCGTGCGGAGATCGCGTACCGCGGCAACCTGAAACGCCGGATGGAGCGGGCCAACCGCATCGGCGCCCGCGCTGCGATCATCATCGGGGATGATGACATCAAGGCGGGCCATGCCCAGGTAAAGGATCTGGCCTCCGGCACGCAGGAAGCCATTCCGTTTTCCAACCTGCCATCCCGATTGAAATGAATCTCACGCTGAAACTCGACCGTATCGCTGCCCGCGCCGATGAACTGCGGGCCATGCTGGCCGAAGGCGTGTCCGGCGATGCCTACGTAAAGGCCTCACGCGAACTGGCCGATATCGAGCCCGTGGTGGCCCGCATCGGCGACCTGCGCGCCGCCGAACGCGCCCAGGCGGAGGCCGAAGCCCTGCTCTCGGACCCCGAGATGAAGGAATTGGCCGAGGCCGAACTGGGCACGCTGAAGACGCAGATCCCTGTGCTGGAGCACGAAATCCGTCTCGCCCTGCTGCCGAAAGACGAAGCAGACGCCCGTTCGGCCATCCTGGAGATCCGTCCCGCCGCTGGCGGGGACGAAGCCGGGCTGTTCGCGGCCGAACTGTTCGCGATGTATCAGAAGTATGCCGAGGCGCATGGCTGGCGGTTCGAAATCCTCGACTACGCCGACACCGGCCTGGGCGGCATCAAGGAAGCCAGCGCGGAAATCACTGGCCGCAACGTCTTCGCGCGGCTGAAATTCGAATCCGGCGTCCACCGCGTGCAGCGCGTCCCCGAAACCGAGAGCCAGGGCCGTATTCACACCTCGACGGTCACCGTGGCCGTGCTGCCCGAGGCCGAGGATGTCGACGTCCATGTCGATGAATCGGACCTGCGGATCGACGTCTATCGTGCCTCCGGCGCCGGGGGGCAGCATGTGAACAAGACGGAATCCGCCGTCCGCATCACCCATATCCCCACCGGCATCGTGGTGGCGATGCAGGAGGAAAAGAGCCAGCACAAGAACCGCGCCAAGGCGATGAAGATCCTGCGCGCCCGGCTGTATGAGCAGCAGCGCGCCGCCGCCCACGCCGCCCGGGCCGCCGACCGCAAATCCCAGGTCGGCACCGGTGACCGCAGTGAGCGGATCCGCACCTATAACTTCCCCCAGGGCCGCGTCTCCGATCACCGGATCAACCTGACCTTGTACAAGATCGACCGCGTCATGCAGGGCGACCTGGACGAGTTCATCGACGCCCTGACCGCCGAAGACCAGGCCGCTCGGCTGGCCGCGGAGGAATGAGCGCCAATGCCGGGGCCGGGGACGCCCCGCGCGTCACCGTGGCCGAGGCCCTTCGCGCCGGGGCTGCCCGGCTGCGGGACGTGGCCGACAACCCGGGCCTGGAAGCGCGTCTTCTTCTGGCCCATGCGCTCGGCGCCACGCAGAACGACCTGATCCGTGATCCCGGCTGGGCGATCGATCCTGCGGCTTACAATGGACTGCTGGCCCGCCGGCAGGCGTGGGAGCCGCTGGCCTACATCACCGGGCATCGGGAGTTCTGGAGCCTCGATTTCCTGGCCTCCCCCGCCACACTGATTCCTCGTGCGGATTCCGAGACCCTGGTCGAGGCTGCGATCGCGGCCTTCGCCGGCCGGATGCCGCCCATGCGTATCCTGGACCTCGGCGCCGGCACCGGATGCCTGCTGCTGGCGCTGCTGCATGAGTTTCCGGCCGCGTTCGGCATCGGCATCGATATCACGCCCGAGGCGGCCCTGCTCGCGCGGACCAATTCCGTCCGGCTGGGGCTGGGCGCACGAGCGGGGTTCATTACGGGCAACTGGACGGATGCGGTGGCAGGGTGCTTCGACCTGGTCGTATCCAACCCACCCTATATCGCGGCCCCCGAGATCGATCGGCTGATGCCCGAGGTTGCCGAGCATGAACCGCGGGGCGCGCTGGATGGCGGGGCGGACGGAATGGATGCCTATCGCACCATTCTGGCGCGAATGCCCGATATTCTGGCGCCGGATGGGACTGCGGTCCTTGAACTCGGCGCCGGGCAGGCCGATCTGGTTACTGAAATCGCCCGCGGCCGTGGTTTTACCGTGTCACTTCGGCTCGATCTGGCGCGCATTCCCAGAGCTTTGCTCCTGCAGTGGCCTGATCGATAAAAAAACCGATTGGCAGCGTGGCGAGACGCGTTTACGGTAGTGGCGTGGCAGGGGTGCTGCATGGCGGCATTCCCCGGAATCGCGAAGGCTTATGCATTTGCCTCCGCACGCCACCTAAACGCCGATGGATCGTGGTTGGCCGAGGGGATATCGCGGGGAACGCCTGCGACAGGCGCCTGAGAACCTGTAGGTCCGCCAACAAGGGAAAGCACGACGGCAGCAGTATGAACATGAAACGCATGCGTGGCCGCAATCATCGCCAGGGCGGTGGAGGCGGCGGAACCGGCGGTGGCATGCGCCACCATGGCGGCAGCGGCGGGATTCCGCTGAACCGCAACCACGTCTTCGACAGCAACGGGCCAGACGTGCGGATTCGCGGCACAGCCCAGCAACTGTTCGAAAAATATCTCCAGCTCGGCCGCGACGCTACCAGCGGCGGCGATCGCGTCACTGCGGAAGGCTACTTCCAGCATGCGGAACATTACTTCCGCATCCTGAACGCGATGAACCAGGCGGCACAGCAGAGCCAGCAGCAGAACGGCCAGCATCAGCGCCGGAACCAGCCGCAGGGCGACGGCATCCAGATCTCCGACGATGCGGCCCCTGCGGATGGCCAGGAAACCGCCGAAGGTGCCGAACCTCGCCCGAATGGTCTGGGCGAGCAGCCGGAGACCCGGGAAATCCCGATCGTCGCCGCGCCGCCCGAGGGCTGAGCGGCGCGTAATCGTTTAAGGCGGACACGTTGCAGGGCGCGATTCACGCGCTCGGCGACAACCCAGCTCCCCGTAGTGCATCCGCCTCGGCTCCGGCGATGAGGCCGAGGCGGATGAACAGGTCAATCAGCACCAGGTTGACGTTGAACTTGAAGTCATCCGTATCACGGACGACTTCCATCACGCGCGACACCGGCCACAGCTCGAAGGCTTCGACCTCCCCGTCCGCCGCCTGGGGCGCGAAGGTCTCGGGCAGTTCCAGGTCGTAGCAGTACACGCAGTCGCGCCGCAGCCCCTCGGGCCTCTCCATTGCATAGGCGATGGTGCCGACATGACGCGCCGTGCCGGCAATGTCGGCGGGAATCGCCGCCTCTTCGCGGGCTTCCTTGATCAGTGTCTCGGTCGGTCCCAGCCCAGCGGGTACGCCGCCGGCGACGATGTGATCCAGCTTGCCGGGGTCGAGTTGCTTGTCGCGCGCCCGCCGAGCGACCCAGAGGTGCAGACTGTCGGGGCGCCGGACGAGGCCGTTGACATGCACACCGACCGCCTGGATCCCGAAGGTCGGGATGGCGCCGCGGTCGATCGTAGCCAGGGCGCGGCCGTCGGGCTGGGCGCGAACATCGAACATCTCATGCCGAAGGTCGAGCAGCCCGCGTTCGGCAAGCGTGCGGGCAAGCTCCTGCAGGGCATCTGGCCGGGTTAATGTCAGGCCGGTTTCAGTATGTATTATATCGACCCGTCCCTCCAGCGCCGCGGCGGCCGCCTGGGCGATCCAGCCGACCTGCTCGCCTGCCAGTCGGAACGGGAGCCGGCCGCCGGGCAGGCAGGCATTGTTGCAGGCGCGCACGTGGCGGAGGAATCCGGTTTCTGTCATGGATCGATTCAAGCAACTTGCCTTCCCAACAACCTGTGATGATGCCACATGCGCGGCATGAGGCGAAGCAGACTTCCTCCCGCGCCGGCAATGACGGCCGTGTCCATGCAGCCGCGCCGATCAGGTTTCCGTACCGTCCTGTCCACGGTGCCGTATCTGTGGCCGAAGGGGGACTTGGGCGCGCGCGTCCGGGTCGCAACCGCGATCCTGTTCATGCTGCTCGCCAAGCTGGCGGCGGTCTATGTGCCGGTTCTGTACGGGCGTGTGGTGGACCGCATGGCACCGAAGGAAGGCAATCTGGTCGCTTTCACCATCCCCGTCGCGCTGATCCTCGCCTATGGCGCGATTCGCATCGCCGGTGCGGGTTTCGGCGAACTGCGGGATGCGGTGTTCGCCCCGGTGCAGCAGCGGGCGGTACGGCTGCTGGCGTTGCGCACGTTCAAGCACCTGCATGCGCTGAGCCTGCGGTTTCACCTGGACCGGCAGACCGGCGGGATGTCGCGCATCATCGACCGCGGCGTGCTGGGTATGCAGCAGGTGCTGCGGCTTGCCGTGTTCAACATCGTGCCCACGGCGATGGAGTTGGTGCTGGTCACGGCCATCATCTGGCGCATGTTCGATTGGCGCTATGCCATGGTCACCTGCGTCGCGGTGCTGCTGTATGTGGCGTTCACCACCATGCTGGCCGGCGCCCGCAGCCGGTATCGCCGGACAATGAACGATACCGACAACGACGCCTCGACCAAGGCGCTCGATAGCCTGCTGAACTACGAGACCGTCAAGTACTTCGGCAACGAGGCGCATGAAGCCGAACGGTACGACCGCGCGCTCGCCCGGTATGAGCGGGCGGCGGTGCGGGTGCAAGTGTTGCTGAACATGCTGAACCTGGGCCAGGCCGCGATCGTCGCCGGTGGCCTGACGCTGATCATGCTGCTGGCCGCGTCCGACGTGCGCGGCGGCGGGATGACGGTCGGCAAGTTCGTGACGATCAACACCTACCTGATCCAGCTCTATCAGCCGCTGAACTTCCTGGGCGTGGTCTACATGACCATCAAGCAGGGGCTGGTGGACATGGAGCAGATGTTCGCCCTGCTTCGCATCAATCCGGAAATCACCGACAGGCACGGTGCCGCGGCACTGGCGGGCCACCTGGGCGACGGACCGGCGGGAGAGGTGCGGTTCGAGGACGTGCGTTTCGGCTATCAGCCGAACCGGGAAATCCTGAAGGGCGTCAGCTTCACCGTTCCGGCCGGCGGCAAGCTGGCGATCGTCGGCCCGACCGGCGCCGGCAAGTCGACCATCGGACGGCTGCTGTTCCGCTTCTATGATGTCACCGGCGGCCGCATCCTGATCGACGGGCAGGATGTGCGCGATGTGACGCAGGACAGCCTGCGCGCGGCGATCGGGGTCGTGCCGCAGGATACGGTGCTGTTCAATGACACGATCCGCTATAACATCGGCTACGGCCGCCCTGGCGCATCGCAGCAGGAGATCGAGCAGGCCGCCGCGCAAGCGCAGATCCATGACTTCGTCACTGCCTTGCCCGAAGGCTACGATACGCGCGTCGGCGAGCGCGGGCTGAAGCTGTCGGGCGGCGAGAAGCAGCGCGTCGCCATCGCGCGGACCATCCTGAAGGACCCGCGCATCCTGATCCTGGATGAAGCGACCAGCGCGCTCGATACCCGCACCGAGCAGGACATCCAGGCGGCGCTGAGCGCGGTGGCCAGCCGGCGGACCACGCTGGTGATCGCGCACCGGCTGTCCACGGTGGTGGACGCCGATGAAATCATCGTCCTGCGGGACGGCGAGGTGGCCGAACGCGGCAATCATGCCGTGCTGTTGGCACAAGGCGGCCTATATGCGCAGATGTGGGCGACACAGGCCGCCGAACAGGAACTCGAACCCGCCGAATAAGGATCTCAGCCATGGCCGATGACACGAACGACACCCCCGCCCATCTCAGCCATGCCGGCGCGGTGGTGGACAAGGCCATCGAGTACATGATGGGGCAGAATATCGGCTCGCTGGCGATCGCCTCGGCGCTGCTGGGCGGCGCCATGGCATTGCTGGCGCGGTCCGTCTCCGACGACACCATCGTCACCATCCTGAACAACGCCATCGCCAGCGTACGCGCCGGCGAATTGCGCGAATCGGGCGATGGAAACGGCGGCTGAGGGGCGATTTGGCCGCCGTCTTCCTTGACGATGGCGGCCAGTCTCGTCATAACCCCCGCCTTCCGACCTGGACCGAGGAATGTTTTGCGATGTCTCGTCGCTGTGAGATCACGGGCAAGGGCGTGCTGAGCGGCAACAACGTCAGCCATGCCAACAACAAGACCCGCCGCCGCTTTCTGCCCAATCTGCAGGTGACCTCCCTGCTGTCCGACGCGCTGGGGCACGAGGTGCGGATGCGCCTGTCCACCCGCGCCATCCGAACCGTGGAACACAATGGCGGGATCGACGCGTTCCTGCTGGGGACGCCATCCGCCAAGCTGAGCCCCGAGGCCCGTGAACTCAAGCGCCGGATCCAGCGCGCCAAGGCGAAGCGCGAGTCGGCTGCGGCCTGATCCGAGCCAAGGCGTTCATTGGCGTCGGACGGGTCAACCCTGGCCCAGCAGCTCGCTGATGCGGGCTTTCAGTACATCGGTCGAGGCCGGTTTGCGGATCAGCGTATAGTTCGTTCGGTTCGGTTCCTCAGGCGCGATACGGCTCAGCTCATTGGCGTACCCGGTCAGCAGGATCGCCGGTAGCCTCGGCCGGACCTCCCGGGCTTCCCGGATCAGCGTCAGCCCGTTCATGCCCGGCATTGCCAGGTCGGTGATCATCAGATCCACGGCCTGACGCGCGCGCAGGATTGCGAGCGCATCGGTGCCGCCCGAGGCGGACAGGACCTTGTGGCCCAGATCCTCAAGTTGTTCGGCCACGGTTCCCAGCACCAGCGGATCGTCGTCCACCAGCAGAATTTGCGCAGTGCGATGCGCGGCCGGTTCTGCGCGCACCGGCTCGGGCGCGATGTGGGAGACCGGCAACCAGATGGAGGCGGTGGTCCCCCGTCCCGGTGCGCTTGCGATGGCAAACCCGCCGCCGGACTGTTCGGCGAAGCCCTTGACCATCGACAGACCAAGGCCGGTGCCCTTGCCCACGCCCTTGGTGGTAAAGAACGGCTCGCCGACCCGGGCCAGGGCGGCTGCATCCATGCCCGCACCGGTATCGATGACGTCCAGGCGGACATAGCGGCCGGGCTTCAGCCGTGCGGGATGCGGCGGGGCATTCGGCAGCACCTCCTCGGCCGCTGCAGCCAGGTGCAGGATGCCGCCCTCGGGCATCGCGTCGCGGGCGTTCGTTGCCAGGTTCACCAGCGCCGTTTCGAGCTGCGCCCGATCGGCGAGTATCGGCGGCGGGCAAGCGGTGGCATCC
>DASQVN010000050.1:0-4816 GCA_035640755.1 Rhodopila sp. | reverse complement strand
ATGTGCCTCACCGCGTGATGCGTGCCAAGCGCGGATGACCAGCAGCCCAGCATATTCGCCTTGTGAGCCCGCGTTCGGCTGCAAGGATACTGCGGCAAAACCGGTTGTGGCGCACAGCCAGGACTCCAGGCGGCGGATCAGGGTCACATAGCCGACCGTCTGGTCGGCTGGCGCGAACGGATGGATGTCGGCGAAGCCGGGCAGAGTGACCGGGATCATCTCGGCCGTAGCGTTCAACTTCATGGTGCAGGAGCCGAGGGGAATCATGCTGCGGTTGAGCGTAATGTCCTTGTCCTCAAGACGCTTCAGGTATCGCAGCATCTCGTGCTCGGAGTGGTACTGGTCGAACACAGATTGCTGCAGGAATGGCGTCCCGCGGAGCAACGTCGCCGGGATGCTTGTCACCGATCCGCACAACGGGGCGCCCAGCAGGGCAGCCAGGGCGGCCAGATCGTCGCGGGTGATTGTCTCGTCGAGGGCAATGCCAATTCCAGTCTCGTCCACTCGGCGAACATTGAATCCGATGTCTGCGGCACGCTCGATCAGCCCGTCGGCGCCCTCGACCACGATTGTGTCAAAGAAGGAGTCATGACGAAGGCGCAGCCCAGCCCGCACCGCACAATCCGCGAGCATGCGCGCCTGCAGGGATACGCGGCGTGCGATGCGGCGCAGCCCCTCGGGGCCGTGCCACACCGCGTAGAAGCTGGCAATCACGGCCAGCAAGACCTGTGCCGTGCAGATGTTCGACGTCGCCTTCTCGCGGCGGATATGCTGCTCCCGCGTCTGCAGGGCCAGGCGCATGGCCGGCTGACCGGCTGCATCGAGCGATACACCAACAAGCCGCCCCGGCATGGCGCGCTTGTAGGTGTTGCGCGTGGCGAAGAACCCAGCATGTGGGCCGCCAAATCCCATCGGCACACCAAAGCGCTGGGCAGAGCCGATGACTATGTCAGCACCCATTTCACCGGGCGGCGTTAGCATCGCGAGGGCAAGCGGATCGGTGGCCACAATGGCGAAGGCGCCGGCCTCGTGCGCCGCGGTGATGTCTTCCGACAGATCGCGGATATCGCCGGTGGTGCCTGGAAATTGCAGCATCAGCGCGAAGGCATTGGCTGCGCCTATGGCGGACAGATCTCCAGGGGTGACCTGCTTGAGCGTAATGCCGAGCGGTTTGGCCCGCGTGGCAAGAACGGCGCGCGTCTGTGGATGCAGGTCGGCTGCGACAGCCAGCACGTCAGACCTGTTCTTGCTGACGGCATGAGCCATCGCCATGGCTTCCGCCGCGGCTGTTGCCTCATCTAGCAGGGAGGCATTGGCGATCTCCATACCAGTCAGCTCACAGATCATGGTCTGGAAATTCAGCAGCGCTTCCAGCCGCCCCTGCGCGATCTCTGCCTGGTATGGTGTGTAGGCGGTGTACCAGCCCGGGTTTTCGAGCACGTTCCGCAGAATGACCGGCGGCGTGATGGTACCATGGTACCCCATGCCGATCAGTGACTTCTTGAGTACGTTCCGGCCGGCCAGGGCACGCAATTCGGCGATTGTGGCAGCCTCATCCACGGGTGGCGGCAGGTCGAGCGCCCGGTTGGTGCGGATGGCAGACGGGACGGTCTTCGCCACGGCGTCGTCGAGGGTCGCGGCCCCAACGATATTCAACATGGCGGTCAGATCGGCGTCGGACGGACCGATGTGCCGATGGACGAAGCCGTCAGCATGCTCAAGTTCGGCGAGCTCGTCCATATGCTTACAGGGTCTCGAGATATTCGTCGTAGGCGTCCTGGTCCATCAGCGCCTCGAACGCATCCGGGTCATCAAGTTCGATGCGGAAGAACCAGCCCTCACCCTCGGCGTCACTGTTCACGATCGAAGGGTCTTCGACAATCGTCTCGTTGATCTCGACGATCTTGCCGGCGAGTGGGGAATAGACGTCGGACGCCGCCTTGACACTTTCCACGACGGCACAGGCTTCGCCCTCGGAAACGGTGCGTTCAAGCTCAGGAAGTTCGATATGCACAAGGTCGCCCAACTGCTCCTGGGCGTGGTCGGTGATGCCAACGGTTGCAATATCTCCGTCGAGGACCACCCATTCGTGGTCCCGGGTGAATCGCTTGTCCGCACTCTTGCTGGGCATGAGAGTTGTTCCTTCTCAGCGCACGTATCGATGGGGAACGAAGGGTAGCGGTACGATAGTTGCCGGAACTTGCCTGCCGCGAACGGTCAGATGCACGGAGGTACCATCATCGGCTAAATCTTTGCGGACATAGCCCATGGCAACCGGTCCATTGACCGAAGGCCCAAAACCACCAGAGGTGACAAACCCGGCCTCGGTTCCGTCCTCGGCAATGATCAGGGTCTGGGCGCGGGCCAGTGTGCGTCCATCGGGGCGTATGCCGACACGCCGACGCGACACGCCGTTATCGAGCTGGTCGCGCATCAAAGATCCGCCAGGGAAGTCCCAGTTTATCTTGCGGCGTTTGCCGATCACCCAGGTCAAGCCGGCCTCGACCGGGCTGGTAAGCTCATCGATATCGTTGCCGTACAGGCAAAGCCCAGCTTCCAACCGCAGAGAATCGCGCGCACCGAGCCCGACTGGCACGACATCCTGGCTTTCGAGCAAGCGGTTGGCTAGTGCTTCAACCTGATCGGCCGGCACCGAGATTTCAAACCCGTCCTCGCCGGTGTAGCCCGAGCGTGAGATAAGGCAGTCTATACCGTCAACCTTGAACGTCCCCACGCCCATGAACGGCAACCCGGCTGCGGCTGGCGTCAGGTGGCGAAGTACGGTCGCCGCCGCCGGTCCTTGCAGCGCCAGCAATGCCCGGTCCGTCAACACCTGGACATGCGTACCGTTGCCGAGATTGGCAGCGAGATGGGTGAAATCGGTTTCTTTGCGGGTGGCGTTTACCACGATAAACAGACGGTCGCCTTCAAGGCGGGCGACCATGAGGTCATCGATAACGCCGCCCGCCTCATTGGTCAGCAGGGTGTAGCGCTGGCGACCCGGCTTCAGGTTGATAATGTCACTGGGCACCAAGCGCTCCAAGGCCGCATCCACATTGGTACCGGACAGGATCGCCTGCCCCATATGCGAGACATCAAACAACCCCGCAGCAGCGCGGGTATGCAGATGTTCTGCCATAATGCCGCCGCGGCAGCGCGCAGCCAGGTCACCCGAGAAGTCATACTGAAGTGGCATGGCATAACCGGCAAACGGGACAACCCGCGCACCCAACCGACGATGCCAGGAGTCAAGCGGTATAGTCAGAGGGGGAGGTGAGGGATCATCAGGCAGTTCGTTCTGCGCCACAAAAAACTCCGCAATCAGGGCCCGCCATCTGGCGATATGCCAGCGACAACGGCCCCCCTCTGTCACGGAACCTGAGAGATTCGGGGCCACAAACCCCTTACTCCGTCGGTGCGGGACGCTGTGATAGCGCCTCGGCTTTCCAGAGGTCCCTTGCCCGCTGCGGTCCTTGGTGCCTGAGCGTTTCCGGGGGCCGGTTGCGCCTTCGGCGGCAGGGTGTCAGTCCCGCACTCTCCCGCGGCGGGTGCCCGGGACGGCTCAGACCATGCCTTTTTTTCGGGGTAGATGCCAAGTGATTTGATCAGTCAGCGTAGCTGATTTCCCAGGCTGATGCCCCAGTTCTGGGGGGCTCGCACCAGATTGGCACGGCATTCCGGGTCCGCACGTTTGGCTCATGGCCCATTGCGGCTCGCATGGCACGAAAAAGCGCCCCGTGCGCCACTACCAACACGATCGGGGGCCGGTCGATACAACGATTGACCGCTGCAACCGCACGGACCGTGAGGGCAATGAAGGTTTCCGCCCCTGCTGGGGTCAACGTGCCCGCCACCCAGGAGGCGAACCATTCCGACATCGGCTTACCTTCTTGCACGCCGAAGGAAACTTCTCGCAGACCTTCATCGACAGCAACGGTAAGGCCCAACTCCTGTGCGACAAGGTCCGCTGTGTCCCTGGCGCGGGATAGCGGCGACGAGATGATGCTTGTGATACCGCGGTTGCGTAGCAGCAACGCAGCTGACCGGGCCTGCGCCAGCCCGGTCTGGTTTAGCGGGATGTCGACGTTGCCCTGGGACAGGCCTCTGGCGTTCCAGTCGGTTTCACCGTGGCGCAGGAACCAGAACGCGACCGGCTTCAGCCTGTCCGCTGCTGTCATCAATCAAGCCAGTCCCTCTGCCTGCATCGTCCGCTGCACGGATGGACGTGCCATCATGCGCTCAAGATGGGCCGCGCAATTCGGCGGCCGAGCGATGCCGACGCGCTTCGACCAAAGTTCGACATAGAACAGGGCGGAGTCCGCGACCGAGAACTTGCCGACCGCGTATTCCTTCCCTTCCAGAGCCTTGTCCAGCAGCGTGAAACCCTTCTCGACGATTTCCTTGCCGCGGGCCTTCACCGCATCCTCATCAGCTGCATTCGGCGTGAAGTTGGAGGAGCGGAATTGCCGAGCAAAACCTTGCATGTGGATTGTCGCGACCGCGTAATCCATCAGCTCCAGCGCACGTGCCTGCAGGTCGATATCGTCCGGCAGCAGGTTGGCATAAGGGTTTGTGCGCGCAAGCCAATATGCGATCGCCGGATATTCGGTCAGGATTGAACCATCATCGCGCACCAGTGTCGGCACCTTGGACTTAGGATTTATTGATGTGTAATCTGGCTTGTACTGAGCGCCTTCTCGAAGGTTCACCGGAACCGCTTCGTACGGTTTGCCGATCTCCTCGAGCAGCACATGAATACCTATCGAACATGCGCCTGGCCCGTAATACAGCTTCATTGCTTCCTCCTCAGTGTTTG
>DASQVN010000049.1:0-4953 GCA_035640755.1 Rhodopila sp. | reverse complement strand
TGTTCTGGCCCGGCGTAGTGGACAAGGCGGGGGCGGCGATGGATGAGGCGTGCGCCTGGGTGCGGCGGCTGACATCGGTGTGATCCGGGAAGGGTGATCTAGGGGGCGCGTGCGGCCGACGCAGGCGCATGGTCAGGCGGCGGCCGAGACCGTTCCGGCGGTTCAAGTAATTTCGTGGGGCATATCTTGCGTCTGCCTGCCGTTGACTTCATTCCGTGACCAGAAGACTTGCGCGGGTCGGCCGGAATTACTGGCGGTGTTGCCTTATCTTTGACATGATTTCCCGGACACATGCGAGTCTGGCACGTGCGAGTCTGGCACGAAATTTTGCGGAGGATGCATCCACCGGCGTCGCACAGGCAGAATGGATGACAATTCAGCAATGTTCATATAATACGGTGTGGTGGACGCGTACACTACTGCGCGATGTCGCATCGTATTGCCATTGCATCGTATCTGCGGCCGCTGGCGACCGGGCTGGTGACCGATACTTCGCGATGCTGGCGGATGGCGCGGCGGCGCTTCGTTATGCGCAGATCTGTGTCCCGACACCTGCACCCCGGCGCCCGTGGCGTTGCGCGCGCCGGGTGGGGCGGCGCGCGTCCGGCAGGCAGCGGGCGGCGGCTTGGGTCAGCCCACCGAGACCGCGATAAATCGCAAAAGCTCGTGATGGGACATCGGCTTTTCCAGCACGGTCATGACCCCGAGCCTGGCGGCTTTTCGTTCGATGTCAGGATCATGGACGCCGGTGATCAGCAGGGCGGGGATGTTGATGCCGCGTTCGGACAGACGCTCGATCATCTGCAGACCGGTCATCCGCGGCATGTTCTGATCAACAATCAGACAGGCCAGGCGATCGAAGGGCCCGCTGGACAGGAACTCCGTGGCCGAGTTGAAAACCTCGTACTGGTACCCCATTGTCTCCAACAAGCCGCCGAGCACATCGCCGACGTCGGTATCGTCGTCGATAATCGCGACGATGTTGGGATTTGCATGTTCCATTCATCAGTCCCCGGTCAGATGAAATTTGCCACCGACAGCGGCGGCGTCGATAGGTTGGATGCTAGCCATCCGGCCCTATATTAATAAGGCTTAAACCATCGGATCACTTGCTATTGTTAGTATCGCACGATAAATGTTGCCGACAGGTGAAGCGAATCGGGCCGCGTTCAATAAATTGGGCGGTGCATCGCCCAGAGCATTTCCCGATTTGCAAGCGCCGCGTCATTTTTTGGCAAGATTGCCCAGTGTAGGCATTCCGATTGAGTCAACGCGCCCTGCGTCCTGACCGGCCGCTTGCAGTCCAACGTCCAGGTGATGCAATTGTCTGAAAATCTCAAACTACGTCCCGGCCACCTTTTCGCTGATCACGGGTCCGACCGGCCGCAGCGGTCCCAAAATGAAGCCGATACGGTCGGCGCCCGGGTCGACGACGAAGAATCCCAGATGCGCAAGGCGCTTGGCCTGCTGGGCGAGCAGCCGCGACACCGGCCGGAGCCGGAACGTCCTGATCCGCCGCACCGTGTGACGGAGCGGATCGGCAGCGGCGGGCTGCACCGGCGCCGGTTCGTGCAGGATGGTGACGTACCCGTGACTGTTCTGCGGCGCGACGGCGGTCACGATACCCTCGCCCAGCGCCCGAGCCATGCGGGCGGCGGACCGACGAGCAGCCGGCTGCAGCGCGTGGAGGCTGCGCTTGCCGCCGAGACCGCCGCGCGGGAACGGGCCGAGCGGATGCTGCACGAGGCGCATGCCGTGGTGCGGGACCTGCAGACCAAGATCGGTCATGCGGAATTGGCGCGCAATGAGGCTGTGAATGCGCTGCAGCAGGAACGCGAGGCAGCCGCGCAGTTGCGGCGCGATGCCGCAGCGTGCGAAGCGCGGATCGGCGAAGCCGAAGCGCGGGCGCGCGCGGCGGAGCAGGCGCTGCGCGCGGCACAGGAGCAGTTGCAAGCGGAGTCACGCCTGCGGCTGGCGGCGGAGAAGGCGCTGACCGCGGCGGAGGCCGCGCGGAACAGTGGGCCGAACAGCGGCCAGGCGGCGATGTCGTTCGAGGATGAGCCGGCGCAGGCATGGTCGCCTCCGGCGCGGCGGCTGTCGGAGAGTGCGGCGGTCAGCCCGGCGATCCGGCGCCGGCGTGCGGCGCAGCCGGCCGCGGCCGAGCAGGAGCCGGTCAAGTGGTGGCTGACCCCGACGCCGGGGCGGCGCCGCTGAGGCAGCAGCCAGCGGGCACGTAACGCAGGAGCTGCCGGGCGGCGGATCGAGCCGCGCCCCTCCCGGTGCGGCAGCGGCGGGGGAGTTTTCGCCGGCGGCTGCGCGGAGGAGAACGCAATGGCGGACACATCTCCCGAAGTGGTCTCGCAGAACCGTTGCTTCGGCGGCACGCAGCATGTGTTCCGTCACCGCTCCTCGGCGACCGGGACCGACATGCGTTTTGCCGCATTCGTGCCGCCCGGTGGTGCGTCGCGTAGGCGGCCGGCCGTGTGGTTTCTCGCCGGGCTGACGTGCACCGAGGAGAATTTCACCGTGAAGGCCGGCGCCCAGCGGGTGGCGGCCGAATTGGGACTGATCCTGATCGCGCCCGATACCTCGCCACGCGGTGAGGGCGTGCCGGACGATCCGGCGGGCGCGTATGATTTCGGCCTGGGCGCCGGATTCTATCTGGATGCGACGCAGGCGCCGTGGAACCGGCACTACCGCATGGAAAGCTACATCATGCACGAGCTGCCGGACATCATCGCCAACCTCCTGCCCGCCGACATGGCTCGCCAGGGGATCATGGGGCATTCGATGGGCGGGCACGGGGCCCTGACGCTGGCGCTGCGCCACGCGAGCCGGTTCCGGTCGGTGTCGGCGTTCGCGCCGATCGCCTCACCGATGAACTGCCCGTGGGGCGAGAAGGCGTTGGGCGGCTATCTTGGCGCCGACCGCGCGGCGTGGCGCCGGCATGATGCCTGCGCGTTGATCGACGACGGGGCCCGCGTTGCGGAGCTTCTGGTTGATCAGGGGACCGCTGATGGGTTCCTCGACAGCCAGCTCAAGCCGCATCTGCTGGAGCAGGCCTGCGGCCGCGCCGGCATTCCGCTGAGGCTGCGGCGGCAGGAGGGGTACGACCACTCCTACTTCTTCATCGCCACGTTCATCGAGGACCATCTGCGCTGGCACGCGGATCGGCTGGCAGGACCGGGCTGAGGCTGGCTGGTTATCGGGGCAGGAGCGTCTGCAGGATTTCGAAGGCGCGCGTGCCTGGGGGCTTGCCGAAATCGGGGGACAGCGCGGTGACCAGACCGGCGACGGAGGTGGTGACCGCGCCGGCGGCCTCGATCTGGCGGAAGGCGGCGTCCTCGGTCCTGGGCGAGAGGCCGCCGCAGGCGTCCACCGGCACGTAGACGCGGTAGCCCGCGTGGACGGCGGCGCAGGCCGCGTGCAGGACCGTGATCTCGGTGGCGGCGCCGCACAGCAGCAAGGTGCTGCGGCCGGTTCCCGACAGGGCAACACGGGTTGCCTCATCCAGCATCGGGCTGGCGGACAGCCGCGGCAGCAGGTGCGTCGGCCTGACGTGGCGGGCCAATTCCGGGATCAACTCCGGCGCGCGGCCACCTTCGGGCACGACGGTGAAATGCATGCGGAGGCCGAACAGCGCGCCGATTTCGGCGAGCACGCCGGCGGCGCAGGCCAGCGCCTCGGGCGGGTTGGTGCGGCTGCGCGCGACGATGGGCGGCTGCAGGTCGGCGAACAGGATCTGGACGTCGGCCGGATCGAGCAGGAAGGCGACAGGGACGGGCGGCATGGCGTGGCTCCGGTGCGGACCGATGGGTGTGACAGGCGGCGCGGCCGGCGGCGGAGCGCCGAGGGGCGCCGCGGCGCCGGCCCAGGGCTCCTTCATACACCGGATGCGGCGTCTGCCCCAGCCGGGGTGCTGCGCGCTGGTGGACCGATCCGCAACGGGGCGGCATTCGTGCAGCCGATCCACAGCCGGTGACGTCGTGACAATAGGTTAACGACATCAGCTCTCACGGGAGGAAAATCATTTAAAATCAATTCGCTGACGTTGCCCTCATTTTAGGCAACCCTTAAAGGACGCAGGTTTCGGGCCGGACTCGGACATATTTCGGACGTTCATCAACAAGGTTATCCCCAGACATCGGGGATAATCGAGATCGGGATCATCCACCGCGGGATGGTTGCCGGTTCGGTCGGCGCCGTTCCTGGCGGCGAGACGGCGACGAGCGGTTGTTGTGCCGGGCTGATTGTATCAGCCGAATTGGCGGACGGCGCGGTTGAGCAGGGTGCTGGTGAGCGCATCTTGCACGGTCCGGTATTCCTGGCGCCGGCCGAGCAACGGCTGGATCACCACGGTGCGCGGTGTGCGCCACAGGATGAAGCGGCAGCGCCTGAGGGCGCCGAACCGCAGCATGACGGCTTCCTCGTACTCCTCGCCGGTCACGCCGTGTTCGAGGCAGACGACGGCCTCATGGTCGTTGCGGCGTGCCCAATCCTTGATCAGGATCAGTTCATCGATGCGGAAGGAATAGCCTTTGAGCGAATCCTGGCGAGGCGCGGCCTGCGCGCCGATCATGCTTCGAGATTCCAGGCCCTTGGGCAAAATGCGTTCCCGCCGTTCGATGGCAGGTTGCAACGTTAACATTTCCTGTTCGTTACGACAAGGCAATTCGGCGAGGTGCGGCGCGGTATCGCCGGGGTGGCTTGTCGATTGGTTTCGTTTTCCGTCCTGGGCAGGCGGTGTGTCATGTCGTTTGAAACGATATGGGTGGGGTCTAGGTTGGGTGCGGCGCTTGGCGCGGGTGCTGGTGGCTGCGGGGGTTCGTTGTGGCACCGTCGGGGGGGTCGTTGTGGCACCGTCGGTGGGTGGATGGCCGGGTCAGGCCCAGCCATGACGGATAGAAGGTGCTCGCGGGGGTGGATCTTCATGCGAAAGCGTGTTGGCGTTAA
>DASQVN010000048.1:0-4532 GCA_035640755.1 Rhodopila sp. | reverse complement strand
GAGCACGCTGGGCCTGTCAGGGCCGATCGTGCAGCGCAGTGGGGTGTAACGCGGCCGGTCGGGGATCAGCCTGACGGACCCGATGGTGTCTCGGCCGCGGATTCCGACGGAACCTGGGCCGCGATGGATTGCGCGCTGGTGACGAACCCCAGCAGGTCCCGGAACAGGTCGAGATCGTTGATCACCCGCGGTACCTTATTCTGACCGCCGGCCTTACCGCGGCGGCGCATCCATTCGGCGAAGGTGCCGGGACGCACGATCGTGACGATGGGCGCACGCATGCCAACGCGGTGGGCCGCATAGTCGGCGTTTTCCTGTGCCAGTGCCTGGTCGAGTGTTGCCGCGAAGCGGGACCAGTCGGTGTCCGGTGCATCGGTTGACGGTTCAACGACGAAATGATGCCTTCCGGCCTGCTCAGGGCGGGCGGGGTAGACCGGGGCAACGGTGTGCTCGGCGATCCGGGTGCCGACCGCCTGCGCGGCCTGCTGGATGGCGGCCTCGATTTCCTCGCCGATCAGGTGTTCGCCGAAGGCGGACAGCATGTAGGACAGGCGCCCGGTGATCAGCACGCGGGGCGGTGTCGTGGAGACGAAGCGGACGGTGTCGCCGAGGACGTAGGCCCAGAGTCCGGCGTTGTTGGTGACAATGACCGCGTAGTTGATGCCGGTTTCGACGGCGCCGATCCAATGGCGGGTCGGGTTGGGGGAGTCGATCTGCTCGGCCGGAACGAATTCCAGGAACAGGCCGTTGTCCAGGATCAGGCGGAGGCCTTCGCCATAGGTGCGGTCGGCGATGGCGATGAAGCCCTCGCTCGCGGGATAGACTTCGCGCATCTCGACGCGGCTGCCGGCGAAGATGTCCTGGAATTGGGCATGGTAGGGGGCGAAGTTGATGCCGCCGTGGACGAACAGTTCCAGGTTGGGGTACCAGCTCGTGCTGCGGGGCGGCAGATCGGGGCGCAGGGCGGCGAGCCTGGCGAAAAACGGCAGAACCCAGCTCGGAGTTCCACTCAGGCTGCGGATGTCGGCGCGCAGCGAGGCTTCCGCCAGGCGGCTGGTCTTCTCGTCCCAGTCGGCGATCAGGGCAAGTTCTGGCGGCGGGAAGTAGCGGGGACGCGCCCAGCGGGGCACGTTGGCGGCGGCGATGCCGCTCAGGTCGCCGCTGAAGACGCCTGGGGCCTGGCGGACGAGATCGGTGCTGCCGCCCAGCATGAAGTTGCGGCCGGCCAGGATACGGCTGGCGGGGCGGGCGGCGACGTGGTGCACCAGGATATCGAGCGCGGCCGATCGGTTCGCGGCCATCATCTGGCGGGAGACGGGGATGTACTTGGTGGCGCCGGTCGTGGTGCCGGAGGTCGCGGCGTAGTAGGGGATGGTGCCGGGCCAGGTGGCGTTCGTGACCGTGGGGAAGGACGGCTGCCACCAGTCCTTCCAGAAATCCTCATAACGCCGCAAGGGAACGCGGGCCTGGAAGTCCTCGATCGTCGTGATGCGATCGAAACCATGTGCCTTGCCGAAGCGGGTGTCCGCGGCCAAGCGCAGCAGGGTGCGTAACTGATGCTGCTGCGCCTCGGGGGGATGTTCGGCGGCCAGGCGCCTGAGCCGCCATCGCGCGTACTGGCGCAGCAGGGGCGTGGCATCGATCATGTCACGGGTGAAGCTCCATTCGGTGCGGGTAGATGCGGTTGATCGTTTCGGGGCGCAGTGGGGTCTGGATATAGCGGCCCTGACGCCAAAGCTCGGTCTGGTCCAGCATTGTCGTGCTGCCGATCCATCCGTCCTGTCCGCCCAGCAGGGCGAACCAGTTCGCATCGACATCGGACAAATCCGACAAATGCCGAGCGGTGGAGGCGAGGGTGGCGTGGTGCCGGCGGGGGGTGAGGCCGTGGGCGGTCTTCATGACAGTGTCGCTGCTGCCGCCGGCGGCCCAGTCGCCAAACCTGAAGTAACGGCCAAGTAACGGAAAGCTTGCAAGGACGTGCCGCGGCTCCAGCCGGTGCATGGCGCCCCAGGTGCCGAAACGCTTCACATCCCTGCGGACGCGGGGCAGCGCGCGGCGGACAGCCTGGGCGAGCCGGGGCGGGGGGGCGGATTCCAGGTCGTGGCTCAGCAGTCCACGCGTGTTCCAGACCGAGGAATAGAGCCGCAGCGTCCGCTTGCCGTGCAGTGCGGTGCCCAGGTGATATAAGAGCAGCTCATAGATCAGGGGGGCGGCGGAGTCCGCATCGCAATGTCCATCCCAGGCGGCGAGCGGGCCGGCCAGGTCCCTGCCGTCGCGCTCCAGCAAGCCGAGCAGGCGGTCGCGGACGGGGAGCGCTGCCGGCAGCAGGACGTCACGCTGCATGGCGGCGAGCTGGTCGAAATCGACCTTCGGCCGTTCGGCCAGCATGGCGCGAATGCGGTCGATGCGCTGGTTGGGGGAGAAGAAGTAGCCGATCAGCACCTTGGCCGCAGGGGGGCGGTTGTTGGCGGAGGCGACGATGCCTTCGTCGGGGTCGATGCGGCTGGGCAGGTCGGTGGAGCGGGCCGTGTTCGCCCAGGCCTGCAGGGCGGAGGCGGGCAGCAACGGCGAGGGCGCGGGGTCAGGCGGACGCATTGGCAGATGCGCGGCGATAGCCTGGCCGATATGGCCGTCGGCGCTGGCGAACAGGATATTCTGGCCGGGCACGCCGATGCCGTCCAGTGCGGCGCGGAAGGATTCCCAGTTGCGCGCGCGGTTCATGGCCAGCAGCGCGGTGATCTCATCGCTTGGACAGTGGCCCATCCAGCGCAGCGCGTAGCGGGTTCGGCGCGCCTTGAGCCGGGGCAGGTCGGAGATCACCGGCCCGTAGGCAGTTTCGCGGATCGTCATCGCGCGGTGGCCGAGGCCGCGGATCTTCACACGCTCGGTGCGGCGGGTGATTTCGTGGTCCGGCAGGTCGGAGATGTCGAACAGGTCGCTGCTGGCGGCGTGGAGGTTGGTGCCGCCCCAGGCGATCCAGGGATTGCGGCCGACCAGTATGGCAGGCACACCAGGGACCATCAGGCCGGTGGCGTGATGAGTGGCGGACTTGTACCCGGCGATCAGCCACAGGTTCGGAAGCAGCGGGGACAAGTGGGTGTCGTTCGCCATCCAGGCCGCGCCGGATGCGCTACGGGATGGGGCGACCGCCCAGGAGTTACTGCCCGGACGGGAAAAGCGCAGCAGCGTGGACAGCAGCGACCGGGGGCCGTCAGCGGAATCACTGGCGTCGGCAAGGTCGAAGACCGGCTGCTCGCCCAGGAGGCGGCGCCAGAGGGCTGATACGGCGCTTGTGGCGTGGCGGGGCAGCAGGGCGAACCAGACCATCCAGGTCACGTCGAACGCCGCGAGGCGGGTCAGGGCGAGGACGTCATGCACGCTCCATGGCGCGCGGGTCAGGCCGAGGAGGCGGAATTCGGCGGGTGTGGCTGGCAGGCGGGCGATGGCGGTGTTGACGCCTGTGATGAAGCCGTCGATCCAGTCCCGCGTTTCCTCGGGCAGTGCGGCGGCAATGTCACGGACGGCCCGGGGCAGATCGACGGTGCGCAGCATGCGGTCCATGCGCAGGCCAAAGGGGCCGATCAATTCGGAGATCCGGCCATAGGCGACGTGGCGCATCAGCTCCATCTGCGCCCAGCGCAGGTGGGTGTGCACCAGGCCCAATGTGACGGCCAAGTCACGATCGGTCTCGGCCTCGATGAACGGGACCTGGTGTTCGTTCCAGTGGACCGAAACGGGACGAGACAGCGGAAGCCCGTCCCGCGGGATGGCCGCGAGACGGGTGGGCAAGTCGATCCTGCCAAAGTTCAGCCAGGGAATTTTGGGCCTCCGTCAACCGCGACAGGCCATATAGCACAAGGTCGGCCCGGGCCCTGGGAAGATCCTATTCTCGACCTGGTGCTGTTCCATGTAGGTCTTGGTGTGGTGGTGAACCTCACCCCTTTTCGTCCTTGTGTTCGCGTGACTCAATCGCGACGGAAAATCCAGCAGGAGGCATCCCACAGGCCGAACGGACGTTCCGCATTCCGCTCGATCGTGAAACCGTGCAGCCGAACCCAGGTGGCAGCATCCAGATGGTCGTGTCCGGGGGCGATGCGGTATGACAGGTTCAATATGACGAGACTGCCGGCAGGGCGCAGCACTCGCCGGCTTTCCGCGATGTGCCGTTCGGCTACGCCTGCCTGGACCAGATAGGGAAACGTGTCCACGGCGAGCACGAGGTTGAACGTGCCGTCCGGGCAGGCTGCCAGATCGGTTCCGGTTGTGAGGGCGAAATGCACGTTCGGGACCCCGGCGCAGCGGCGGCTTGCTTCCCGCACCATCGCGGGGGAGACGTCCACGCCGTGGACCGAGCGCACGTGGGGTGCCAAGGCGGCGGCGATGCGGCCGATGCCGCATCCCAGGTCGAGCACCGTGGTGGCGGGGGTGATCAGGTCATTGCTGCGCAGCCAGCCGATGATCTCATCCGTTGCGGCAGCCAGGGTGGACGGGTCGCCGAGGGAGTACATCGCCACGCTCGCCTCGGGTGACGC
>DASQVN010000047.1:0-4141 GCA_035640755.1 Rhodopila sp. | reverse complement strand
CGGCGCTGCCCGAGGCGCCGCCGGCCCGGCCGGCCGCAGCCGGCGCACCACCCCCGCCGGCCCCGGCACGTCCGCCGCCGATGCCCGCGGCTGGCGGCAAGAGCGCTGACATCGTGTTCCTGCCCGACTCTGCTGCACTGTCGCAGGCGGCGGCGGACGAGGTGAAGGCTTTCGCCGCCCAGCGCGGCAATGCCGTGGTCGGCGTCACCGGCTACGGCGACGCCAACGGCAGCGATCCGGCGGCGCAGTCGGCCGCACTCAATCTCGGGCTGTCGCGCGCTCAGGCCATCGTCGATACGCTGAAGGGTGCCGGCGTGCCGGCGAATGCCATCCGCGTCGGCGCCGAAGCTTCCGGTCGCGGCGCATCCCTGCGCCTGCTACAGTAGCGCTGTAGATTCTAATAAGTGCCCTCGTGGCGGCGTTTCCGCCGCCGCCCCCAGTGACTTCATCCCGAAAGGCCCGTCATGAGTTCCGAATCCTCCGGCGAGTTCCACCGCATCCGCCGCCTGCCGCCCTACGTGTTCGCTGAGGTGAACACCGCCAAGGCGCGGGCGCGGACCGCCGGGGAGGACATCATCGACCTGGGTATGGGCAACCCGGACAGCCCGACGCCGCCGCACATCGTCGCCAAGCTGGTGGAAACGGTGCAGGATCCGCGCTCGCACCGCTATTCGGTCAGCAAGGGCATTCCCGGGCTGCGCCGCGCGCTGGCGGCCTACTACCGCCGCCGCTTCGACGTCGCGTTGGACCCGGAGACTGAGGTGGTCGCCACCCTCGGCTCGAAGGAAGGGCTGGCCAATCTTGCCTCCGCCATCACCAGCCCGGGCGACACGATCCTGGTGCCGAACCCGTCCTACCCGATCCATCAGTTCGGCTTCATCATCGCCGGGGCCGCGGTACGCAGCATCCCCGCCAGCCCGGATGAGGAGATGCTGCGCGCGCTCGACCGCGCGGTGCGGCATTCAGTGCCGAAGCCGACGGCGCTGATCGTCAACTTCCCGTCCAACCCCACCGCCTATCTCGCGGACCTGGATTTCTACCGGGAGATCGTTGCGTTCGCCCGCCGGCATGAGATCTGGGTGATGTCCGACCTCGCCTACGCCGAGATCTACTTTGGCGCCAAGCTGCCGCCCTCGATCCTGCAGGTGCCGGGCGCGAAGGACATCGCGGTGGAGTTCACCAGCCTGTCGAAGACCTACTCCATGCCCGGCTGGCGCATGGGATTCGCGGCCGGCAACCCGCGCCTGATCAACGCACTGACGCGGATGAAGTCCTACCTCGACTATGGTGCCTTCACGCCGATCCAGGTCGCCGCCACCGCCGCGCTGAACGGCCCGCAGGACTGCGTGGAGCAGATGCGCAATCTGTACCGGGAACGCCGGGACGTGCTGATCAAGGGCCTCGCCCAGGCCGGCTGGGACGTGCCGAGCCCCGAGGGTTCGATGTTCGCCTGGGCGCCGATCCCGCCGCGCTTCGCCTCCCTGGGCAGCGTCGAGTTCTCCAAGCTGCTGCTGGAGCGGGCCAAGGTCGCAGTCGCCCCCGGGCTCGGCTTTGGTGAGCACGGCGACGGGCATGTCCGGATCGCGCTGGTCGAGAACACGCATCGGCTGCGCCAGGCGATCCGCAACATCAAGACATTCATGCAGTTGGGCTCCAATGTCGCGGGCGCGGCGCGGGACAATGGCTCCGACACGCAGCCGGCCCTGGCCGGCGCCGCATCCACGCCTGTGGGGACGCCATGAGCCGGCCGCTTTCCGTCGGCCTCGCCGGCCTGGGCACCGTCGGTGGCGGCGTGATGACGCTGCTGCGGCAGAACGCGGATGTCGTCGCAGCGCGGGCCGGCCGCTCGATCGCGGTGACCGCCGTCTCGGCACGCGACAGGTCCAAGGACCGCGGCTTCCCGATCAGCGGCCTGCGTTGGTATGAGGATCCGGTGGCATTGGCCGCCGATCCCTCGATCGATGTGGTGGTGGAGCTGATCGGCGGCTCGGAAGGGCCGGCGCGGGCGCTGGCCGAGGCTGCCGTCATGGCGGGCAAGCCGCTGGTGACCGCCAACAAGGCACTGCTCGCCGTGCATGGCGCTGAACTGGCGCGTGCGGCCGAGGAGCGTGGCGTGCCGCTCGCGTTCGAGGCGGCAGTCGCCGGCGGCATTCCGGTGATCAAGGCGTTGCGGGAGGGCCTGGCCGGCAACCGGATCAGCGCCGTCGCTGGCATCCTGAACGGCACCTGCAATTATATCCTGACCCAGATGCGCGAGCGTGGGCGGGAGTTCGCCGAGGTGCTGGCCGATGCGCAGAAGCTGGGCTACGCCGAGGCCGACCCGTCGTTCGACATCGACGGCATCGATGCGGCGCACAAGCTGGCGATCCTCGCGGCCCTGGCCTTCGGCCGCCCGGTCGCCTTCGACCAGGTGCACATCGAGGGCATCCGCCATATCTCGGCCATGGATATCGCCTTTGCCACCGCGCTGGGCTACCGGATCAAGCTGTTGGGCATTGCCCGTTGCCACGATGCCGGGATCGAGACGCGGGTGCACCCGTGCATGGTGCCGGACGCGTCACCGATCGCGGCGGTCGACGGCGTGTTCAACGCCGTGGTTGCCGACGGCGACTTCGTCGGCCGCCTGATGCTGGAAGGCCGCGGGGCAGGGGCCGGCCCGACGGCATCGGCCGTCGTCTCCGACCTGATCGACATCGCGCGCAACCGCGTCACGCCGGTCTGGGGCGCGGCGGCGGCGTCGCTGCTGTCCACACCGTCGGTGCCGATCAGTGCGCATGTCGGCGCCTACTACCTGCGCCTGATGGTGGTGGACCGGCCGGGCGTCATCGCCGATGTCACCGCCGTGCTGCGCGACCATGGCATTTCGCTGGAATCCATGCTGCAGCGCGGCCGCAGCCCCGGCGAGGCGGTGCCGGTGGTGCTGGTCACGCACGAGACCCCGGAAAGCGCCATGCGCGCGGCACTCGATCGGATCAATGCGCTGGAGACGGTGATGGAGGAGCCGGCGCTGATCCGCATCGAGCCGGGGTAGGGCAACGCTGTGCATTTCCCCGCCAGCCTGACCCCGCTGTCATGGCCGCTGTTGAGCCGGCTATTCACCCACTACCAAGGCAGGCCCGGCGGCGTGGGCGTGCTCAGGGGCCTCCGCCCCCTCTGAATGGGCCAGCGCGTCCAAGGCCCCCCGCAGCGCGTCAGGGGATGACGGCAGCACGGCTTCGAGCTTCGCGTGGGCGCGCCCCCAGATCGGCACCGCGTGCCGCAGCAGTGCCTCGCCTTCCGGCGTCAGCCGCAGTAGCTTGCTGCGCCGGTCCGCCCGATTGGGCAGCGCAGCCACAAGCCCGCGCCGTTCCAGCGGCTTCAGGGCGGCGGTCAGCGTGGTGCGGTCCACCGCCAGAAAGGCTGCCAAGGCGCTCAGCGTCGGCGGCTCCGGCCGGTTCAGCGCCATCATCAACGAGAATTGCTGGTTGGTCAGCCCCAGCGGCTGGAAGGCCCGGTCGAATTGCCGCGCCAGCACTCGCACCGCGCGCTGCGTATGCAGGCACAGGCACGTGTCCCGGATATGCAGCGTGATGGCGAAGGGAACGGTTCGGGTCATTGACTCGGCGGCGGTTACGTTGATATCAACATATGCCCGCCGAGCCCACAGGCAAGCCTGTAGTGCGTGATTGCTTGCGGTCGATCGGTCGAAAAATGTCAATCATGCGCTCAGGACTTCGCAATATGTCGGGTGGGCCGGGCGCCAACTGAAGGAAATACCATGCAGTGCTGCCCCTACCTTGCCTTTGACGGACAATGCGCCGACGCATTTGCGCTCTACCAGAAGGTTTTTGGCGGTGAGATCCCCTTCAAGGTGACCTTTGGTGAGACGCCGATGGCCGCCCAGTGTGCGCCCGAAGCCCGCGACCGGATCGCGCATATGCGGCTGCAGGCTGGCGACCTGCTGTTGATGGGCTCGGACTCCCCGCCGGGCCAGTTCCGCCAGCCGCAAGGCTTCAACGTGGCGATCGCCCCTGCCACGGTGGCCGAGGCGGAACGGATTTTCAACGGATTGGCCGAGGGCGGCACGGTGATCATGCCCGGGCAGAAGACCTTCTGGGCGGCTTATTTCGGCATGGTGACCGACCGGTTCGGTACGCCGTGG
>DASQVN010000046.1:0-2340 GCA_035640755.1 Rhodopila sp. | reverse complement strand
TCCTGCTTTGATAGCTTCAATGCGACTATTTCGAGCAGGGCGGCGGCCGCCCTGCTGCGCGACAATCACGATGAGAGTCCATCGACAAACAGGATGAGAATGCGGCTGGAGGTGGGGGACGCAGGGCGTAGCCCGTAGCCTCCCACCTCCAGCCGCGGCGCCTTCATCCGGAGGCGTGCCGATGGTGGTCGCGGCCGACAGGGTATCGACAGGCCTTTCTCGGTTCTCAGAGGAAGCCTTGCGTGCCCGGTCGCCACGTCAACGATCACCAGATGAGGCTGTTCATGCGCTATCGTCACACCGATCCCATGCCGGTCGCGGCCGCCAAGGCCGGGTTCAGCACCGCCACCGGCTACCGGCTCGAACAGGATCCGCGGCTGCCATCGCGGAAAGCACCCCAGCGTGGGCGGCGGCGGCCGGATCCGTTGGCCGACATCTTCGAGACCGAGATCGTGCCGATGCTGAAGGCGGCGCCGGGCCTGCGCGCGGTGGCGGTGTTCGAGGAGATGATGCGCCGTCATCCCGATCTCGCCCCGTCTGTGCGCCGCACGCTGGAACGGCGGGTTCGTGCCTGGCGGGCGATCCACGGCCCGGATCAGGAGGTGATCTTCCGTCAGGTGCATGAGCCGGGACAGATGGGGCTGTCGGACTTCACCGACACGGCCGATCTCGCCGTCAGCATCGCAGGCCAGCCGCTGGAGCACCGTCTCTATCACTTCCGCCTCGCCTGGTCGGGGTTTGAGCACGTCCATGTCGTGCTGGGCGGCGAAAGCTATGTCGCGCTGGCGGAAGGCCTGCAGAATGCGCTCTGGGCCCTGGGCGGCTCGCCGCGCGAGCACCGCAGCGACAGCCTCTCCGCCGCGTTCCGCAATCTCAATGCCGAGGCCCAGGCGGATCTGACCCAGCGCTACGAGGCGTTGTGTGCGCATTACGGCATGATCCCCAGCCGCAACAACCGCGGCGTCGCGCACGAGAACGGCGCCATTGAGAGCGCGCATGGCCACCTCAAGCAGGCGGTCCGCGATGCCTTGCTGATGCGCGGCACCGCCGCGTTCGACACCCTCGGTGAATACCGCCGCTTCATCGCCGAGGTGAGCAGCCGTCGCAATCGCCGCAACACCGCCCGTATCGAGGCCGAGCGCGCCAGCCTGCAACCGCTGCCGGAGCAGCGCACCAGCGACTATGAGGAGGTCCTTGTCAGCGTCACCTCGTCGGGCGGCTTCACCCTGCGCAAGGTGTTCTACACGGTGCCCTCGCGGCTGATCGGTCACCGCTTGCGGGTGCGCCTGTATGACGACCGGCTGGATCTGTTCATCGGTGCAACCCCGCTCATGACCCTGCCGCGCGGGCGCGCGCAGCCGAACGGCAAGCACGGCCATGTCGTCGATTATCGCCACGTCATCCACAGCCTGCGGCAGAAACCCATGGCGCTGCTGAACCTGGTTTACCGGGCCCAGCTCTTCCCGCGCGAGGCGTATCGCCACACCTTCGATCGCCTGCTCGAACGCATGCCGGAGCGAGCCGCCTGCCGCATCATGGTCGAATTGCTCGCACTGGCGCATGAGCGGGGCTGCGAGGCCGAACTCGCCGCCGTCCTGGCCGAGGATATCGCCGCGGACCGCCTGCCTGACACGGCGGCACTGCGCCAGCGGTTCGCACCCAGCCTGGCGTCATTGCCTGCCGTCGTGGTGCATCTGCCCCCGCTGGATGCCTACGATACTCTGCTGGCGGGAGACGCGGCATGAACCCGACAACCAAGCCGATCGATGCGCAGCGGCTGACGCTGATCCTCAACGAGCTGCGCCTGCCCGCCATCAAGCAGATCTGGCCCGACTTCACCGAACGCGCCGACAAGGAAGCCTGGCCCGCCGCCCGCCTGCTCGCCGCGCTGGCCGAGCACGAAATCGCCGAACGCGACCGGCGGCGGATTGAGCGCCATCTCACCGAGGCCCGGCTGCCACCCGGCAAGACCCTCGACAGCTTTGCCTTTGACGCTGTGCCGATGGTCTCCAAAGCCCAGGTCGCCGCCCTTTGTTCAGGCGATGGATGGCTGGAAAAGGGCGCCAACCTGATCCTGTTCGGCCCGCCGGGCGGCGGCAAATCCCATCTCGCCGCTGCCATCGGCCTGGCCTTGGTCGAGAATGGTTGGCGGGTGTTGTTCACCCGCACCTCCGACCTCGTGCAGAAGCTCCAGGTGGCGCGCCGCGAGCTGGCGCTCGAAGCCGCCATCGCCAAGCTCGACAAGTATCACCTGCTGATCCTCGACGACCTCGCCTACGTGCAGAAGAGCCAGGCCGGGACCAGCGTCCTCTTCGAGCTCATCGCCGCCCGCTACGAGCG
>DASQVN010000045.1:0-4144 GCA_035640755.1 Rhodopila sp. | reverse complement strand
TGGGCGCGGGGCATATCAAGCAAATGTTAACAGAATCCCATGTGCGCGGACCCTTGAACCGGCTTATTGGAAGACAGCGAAAAGGAACAACGGAAACGTCGCAACCTCGTTTGGTGGGAAGAACGGGTCAGCAGGAACAGTTACGCCCGAACGGCAGGATTTTCATCCAACGGCCGGGCATCTCGTGTCCGGCAGATAATTGTTGCGTATGAAATTACGTGGAGTAGAAGGAGGCTTGGCATGATCCGTCGAACCGGTATTGCGCTTTCCGCCTTCGGATTTCTGGTCGGCATCCCTTTGGCGGGCTGGGCGGGTGAGCCGAGCTTCAGCGACCTGCTGGCGCGTGCCCATGCCCAGGCCAGCGCCGGGCATCAGTGGGCACCGCCCGGCGATAATGTCGCCGAAACGTTCATGACGATGGTCAATCTTCTGCCGCAGGCCACGCCCGAACAACTTGCCGATTTCGAAGCATTGCTGCGCGAACAGCAGAAGCAGATCGCCGCATCGTCGCTTGACTCGCTGGATACTCCGTCTCCGGAGATGAAGCCGTCGACCGACTCGCCGCCACCGGCCGGCACGCCGACCCAACAGGCCGGTACCACCCAACAGGCCGGTACCACGAGCCCGTCGGGTGACGCGGCGTCTGGCGCTCCGGACCAGACCCCCGGTAAGACCGGGGCGGCGGACGCGCCGCCATCGTCACCCACACCCGCCCCCGTTACGACCACCGCGGCAGCGCCGGCCCCCGCGGCCCACGGCGCGGACCAGACGGCCCGGGAGAGCGGCTCGGCAGACACGGCGCGGCCCGGCGCGGCCCAGGCAGATGCCAAAGCCGAACGTGCCACGACATCAGCCGCCGCCGACACGGGGAGCATAACCAAGCCTTCAGCGCCTGCAGCCAGCGCGACGGGAGCGGCTGAAGCCGCCCAGCGGGAGACCAAGCAGGCGGCCCAGCGGGACGACGCCAAGCCGGAATCCGTCGCGGCCGCTGCAGCCCCGGCTCCGGCAGTCCCGCCAAGTGCTTCGGATCAGGCCGCCCGCGGGACCACGGCAGAGAGTTCGGCCCGGCCGGCAGCCAAGCCTGCCGCGGCGGATGTCGCCGCGCAACCGCCAGCGCCTGTCAGCCAACCCGATCGGGCCGAGCACAGGAATACAGCAGCGGAAGCCGCACAACCGGCGCCCAAGTCGCCCACGACGGTCACCTCGGTGCCGCCACCAGTCCCGGCTGCTCCGTCCCCGACGCCTCCGCCATCTCCGCCCGTCACCGTCGCGAAGGCGGTGCCCTTGCCGGAGCCAGCGGCATCACCGCCGCCTCGGCTGCCGACGGTGGCGCCGCAGCCCGGTGGACTGCCGGCGCCGCCGGAGCACCCCGCCACGGCTGCGATCCCGAAGCAAGTACGCACCAGCACGCCGGCCTCCCGCGAGTTCGCGACCATCATGTTCACGCGCGGCCGCGCCGCGGAGGGGGAAGGGGATATCTCAGGCGCGCGGCGCTTCTACACGGCCGCGGCGCAGAACGGGATTGCCGATGCCGCCCGCGCGCTCGCCCGCCTGTACGATCCGGCTTATCTGCGGGAGAAGACGATCGGCGGGATCGAGGCCGACCCGCAACTGTCCCGGCAATGGCGTGACCGCGCCACCGAGATCGACGCCCAATCATCATCTCCCCAGTCATCATCTCCCCAGTCATCGCCTTCCCGGTCCTCACCGACCCAGCCCTCACCTTCCCACCCCCAAGCCGTGACCGCGAGGTAACATGCGTCGCCGCTCGCTTCTGTGTTCCGCGCCGTTGGTCGCCCTGCTGGCAGCCGTCCGGGCATCCGCCGAAGGCCCCGCCACCATCGGTATCATGGGGGGCGAAATCGACGGCACATTCATGCGTGTCGCGACCGACCTGACTTCCGTCATCAATGACGACCGAATCCGGGTCGTCCCCATCGTCGGCAAGGGGTCGCTGCAGAATTTGGGCGACCTGCTGCACCTGAAGGGGGTCGATCTCGCGCTGATCGCGTCCGACGCTCTGAGCTATGCACAACGCAACAACCTCCATCCGGGCGAGCTGTCAAAGATCGCCTATATCTGCAAGCTCTACGAGAACGACGTCCACGTCTGTGCCCGGCCCGAGATCACCTCGATCAATGAGCTCGACGGCAAGCCAGTCAACATCGACGTCGACGGCGCCGGAACCAACCTGACCGCACGGGCAGTGTTCCAGGCGCTGGGCATCAAGCCCGATTTCCGGACCGAGGAGCCGACGATCGGCCAGGCCCGTCTGCATCGGGGCGAGATCGCCGCCAACGTCTATGTCGCCGGCCGGCCCGTGCGCCTGTTCGTCAACACACCCGCGGGAACCGGTCTCCATTTCCTGGAGGTTCCGATCAATGCGGAGCTGCAGCAGACCTATGTGCCGGGTGGGCAATTGACATCGGCCGATTACCCGAACCTCGTCCCAGCGGGTGAGGCAGTGAACACGATCGGCGTCGGGGTGACCATGGCGGTGTTCAACTGGGCACCGAACACCGACCGCTACCGCAATCTTGTCGCCTTCGTGGATGCGTTCTTCAGCCGCTTCCCGGAGCTGCTGAAGCCGCCGCACCACCCGACCTGGCACCACGTCAATCTGGCGGCGGCACAGCCGGGCTGGGTACGCTTCAAGCCCGCGGCCGACTGGCTGGCGCAGCGGCAGCAGAACGCAACCGTGGCCAGCATGTCGGGCCCGGATCGGGCGCAGTTCGAGGCATTCCTGGCCAAGCACGGCGGTACCCGCCTGACCGCCGCCGACCGCGACGCCACCTGGCAGTATCTCCAGGAGCAACTGCACACGCAGGCGCCCACCAAACAGTAAGCCTTGACCGCGAGGTAACATGCGTCGCCGCTCGCTTCTGTGTTCCGCGCCGTTGGCCGCCCTGCTGGCAGCCGTCCGGGCATCCGCCGAAGGCCCCGCCACCATCGGTATCATGGGGGGCGCAATCGACGGTACCTACATGCGGGTCGCAACCGATCTGACGTCCGTCGTCAATGACGACAGGATCCGGGTCGTTCCGATCGTCGGCAAGGGGTCACTGCAGAATCTAGGCGACCTGCTGCACCTGAAGGGGGTCGATATCGCGTTGATCCAGGCCGATGTCCTGAGCTATGCGCAGCGGAACAATCTGCATCCGGGCGAATTGTCGAAGATCGCCTATATATCCAAGCTGTACGACGAAGATGTCCATGTCTGCGCGCGGCCCGAGATCAACTCGATCACCGAACTCGATGGCAAGCCGGTGAACATCGATGTCGAGGGCTCGGGCACCAACCTGACCGCGCGGGCAGTGTTCCAGGCGCTGGGCATCAAGCCCGATTTCCGGACCGAGGAGCCGACGATCGGCCAGACGCGGCTGGAGCGGGGCGAGATCGCCGCCAACGTCTATGTCGCGGGCCGGCCCGTGCGCCTGTTTGCCAACGCGCCGGCGGGAACCGGTCTCCATTTCCTGGAGGTTCCGATCAATGCCGAGCTGGAGCAGACCTATCTGCCGGGCGGCCAGTTGACATCGGCGGATTATCCGAACCTCGTCCCGGCGGGCGAGCTGGTGAACACGATCGGCGTCGGAGTGACCATGGCGGTGTTCAACTGGGCGCCAAACACCGACCGCTACCGCAATCTCGTCGCCTTTGTGGACGCATTCTTCAGCCGCTTCCCAGAGCTGCTGAAGCCGCCGCACCACCCGGCCTGGCACCACGTCAACCTTGCCGCGGCCCAGCCGGGCTGGGTGCGCTTCAAGCCCGCGGCCGACTGGCTGGCGCAGCGACAGCAGAACGCAACCGTGGCCAGCACGACGGGCCCGAATCGGGCGCAGTTCGAGGCGTTCCTGGCCAAGCACGGCGGTACCCGCCTGACCGCCGCCGAACGCGACGCCACCTGGCAGTATTTCCAGGAGCAACTGCACAATCAGGCGCCCACCAAACAGTAAGCCTTGACCGCGAGGTAACATGCGTCGCCGCTCGCTTCTGTGTTCCGCGCCGTTGGTCGCCCTTCTGGCAGCCGTCCGGGCATCCGCCGAAGGCCCCGCCACCATCGGTATCATGGGGGGCGCAATCGACGGTACCTACATGCGGGTCGCAACCGATCTGACGTCCGTCGTCAATGACGACAGGATCCGGG
>DASQVN010000044.1:0-5731 GCA_035640755.1 Rhodopila sp. | reverse complement strand
GCGCCGCTTGCGTCTTGCCCAGCCGCTGCCCGAGGTCGGCCATCGCCAGCAAAGCGGCGAAGACGTAGCCCTGCACCTCTGCCAGGGCGACCGGGCCTACGGGGAACCGGCCATCGGCGTGGAACACCGAATCGGCGCTGTCCTTCCAGCCCTGGTTGGCCAGTCCCGTCTCGGCGGCGCGCGCATAGCCCAGGAACCCTGCCTCGCTGGAGTCTGCGGAGTCCTCGATCCATTCGACGGCGGCGACCAGCGCGGGCCAAAGTTCCTCGATGAACGCGATGTCGCCCGTGCGGTCGGCGTAGGCGCCGGCGAGGACGATAAACAGGGGTGTGGTATCGACACCGCCATAGTACTTGCCGAACGGCACTTCCTGCAGGGCGGTCATTTCACCCTTGCGGGTCTCATGCATGATCTTGCCGGGGGCCGAGTCCTGAAACGAGGATGTCTCATGCGCCTGGTTCTGCGCGAGAAAACGTAGGACCCCGTGCGCGAGCGCCGGGTTGAGCCATAGCGTCTGCAACGCCGTGACGACTGCATCACGCCCGAAGGGCGTCGAGAACCACGGAATCCCCGCGTACGGGTAAGGACCGGTTGGCAGTTCGGTGGTGAGAAGGGCAAGATCGGCCTGGGACCGATCGATCCATTCATTGAACAACGGGTTCGGCGTCACCAGGCGCGCACTGCGCAGGCGCTTCCGGCGGGCGAGTGATCGGGCCGCGGCCGCAGCCGCGCGGAACCGCCCCCGGTTCGGCTGGCCATCCAGCCGGCAGCCGATCTCGGTGTAGAATTCCGTCGAGCCCGCTTCCGGGATTTCGATCAGGAATTCGGCGCTGTCGGGCATGAGGCGCAGCGGCGTCTCGGAGAAGGCAACCGAAGTCGCCCTGTACACCGCGTCCAGGCAACGTAGCGGAGCAGCACATGCGCCCTGTCAATATGCGGGGGCAGCAGCCGGCCGCGCACCGTGCGGGGTTCGCCACGCACCTCGAACATGTCCCGATAATCGGCAGCGAACCGCAAGGTCAACGGCAGGACCGCGGCGTTGCCACTATAGTTCGTCATGCGGAGCCGCTCATGGATTCGGTCGTTCCAGAGCAGGCGCTTGCGCTCAATGTGGATCACGCCCTCCGGCGTTGGCGTACCACCGAGGGGCGGCAGGGGTGAATTCGTCAGGTTTGCCGTGAAGAAGACATCATCCCGACTGATGGCCGCACCGAGGAACCAAGGCGTCTTCCCGCCGATCTCCAGCACCAGGTGGGACAGGACCCGGGTGTCGTTGTGGAACAGCCCATCCTCATTGGCGTGCAGGTCGCCCAGGGCGTTTGCGATCAGGAATGTGTCGCCCTGATTGAGGACAAATCTCTGGGCGGGTGACCGTAGCCCCTCGGCAAGCGCCTTGCCCTGCTGGTCGAGGGGAAACGAGGCAAGAGTGGTCATTTATTGGAAGAGCTTAGCGGTCGCGGGCCGCCGAGGGACACGCGTCCATGCCGGCTCCTCAACGGAAGCGGAGGCGGGAGAGGGCCTCGTGGTACCAGCGTTGGAAAAGATCGCGCCCGCCCTGCTTCCAGCGGTGAATCCGATCGTTGAACTTCGACATCCACATTCTCCTGTTGAGCAACATGGACTGAAACAGCGCCAGGCGATGGGGTGCCCGACCGACCGAATGAGATTCGGCGGTGGGGGACGTAGAGCCGCCGGGGATGAATTCAAGATCGGTTGCGCACAGAATTTGGCGATGAGATCGAGTTGTGCCGTGGAAGGGATTGGCCAAGCTGCCGCCGGTGCCGCTTGGGTGGCCGATGCAGAGGGCAACTGGCGCGCCCGAGAAGATTCGAACTCCTAACCCCCAGATCCGTAGTTTGCCAGCTGGCCTTCGCCAGCGTGCTCCAGAGCCTTGCCCACGACCGATCTTCGGTTGCTGGACATTTCAAGGCCGATCCCAATAGGGCGGCTGACCAAAACGCTCCAGGAGGAAGGCGACGAAGGCCTTCATCTTCGGCGACACAACTGCTTTCGGCGGATACACCGCCCAGATCGCGCGCTCCGGATCAGGCCCAACGAGCCACTCGTAATCCGGCAGCACCGATACGAGGCGCTTGTCGCGAAGGTCGGCGCCCACCAGCCACGTCTGCAACAGGGCGATCCCAACGCCGGACAGTGCTGCGTCTGGTGGCAGCGGGAGGGGCTGACCTCGACTGGTCTGCGCTCGGATTGCTCGAGGCACGGAACGCCGGTCTCAGCACCTCCGTGCGCGTGAGCAGCACCACGCCGCGCAGCGCCTGAGGTGTCTCAGGCTGACCGCACTGTTGTGCCTGCTCGGGTGCCAACTGGCCGGGGAGCTTATCAGGAAGGCGGCTTTCCTGCCGATTCCTGGTCCGGTGATCGGCATGTTCCTCCTTGCCGCTGTTCTTGCCATTCGCAGCGGAATGGCCGGTGCTCCGATTCCGCCGGCGCTGGACCGGACCGCTGAGACCTTGATCAGTCTCATGGGACTGCTCTTCGTGCCGGCGGGCGTCGGCCTGATCGCCGAGGTTCACCTGCTTCGCGAACAATGGCTGCCAATTCTTGCCGGACTGCTCGGCTCGACGGTGCTGAGCACGGTCGTGACCGGCATGGTCGTGGAACGGGTTATTCGTGCGCTGACAGCGCTTCTCGCTCCGCTGCTGGTGTCGCTGTGGCGTTGACCGAGAGCGGCTGCGGCAGCACAGAACGCATAGTCGGGCCAATGAAAGAGCGTTGCCGATCAGTTGCCCGAAGCACAGTTGGCTGGCGCCGCTCTTCAGCAACTTATGCCGCCCGGACATAAGCAAATGAGCGGTCTGCATTGGCCAGACAATAAGGTCACGCCACCTTGGTCCTCAAGCGTGTAGCCACTGATCTGATGGCAGTGAAAGGGGTCCTGAGATGACCGATCTATTACGACGCCAATGGTTGGCGCTAACAGCCGCTGGTGGGATCGCGACCGTCGCAGCCACAGCAAAAGCCGCATCGTTCGGCAACCCTGACGCGCCGCCGCAGGGTGCGATCAATGCCAATCCTGGTAGCCGGAGCGATCCGGGGCCGCAGAATCCGGCGCTTGAATCGCAGTTCCCCGATGTCGTCAGCCCGCCCGCGACCGACGTTGGCGACATGCCGCAGATGTGGGCCTCCTTCAACAACGCCCACAAGCGGATCGAGAATGGCGGATGGGCTCGCCAGGTCACGGCGTTCGACTTCCCGATTTCCACCGCCATCGCGGGCGTCAACATGCGGCTGTCGGCAGGGGGAATCCGCGAGCTGCATTGGCATGTCGCCGCGGAATGGGCGATCATGACCTATGGGCGGTGCCGCGTTACGGTGCTGGACACCAAAGGGCGGGCTTATGTGCAGGACGTCAAGCAGGGCGACCTGTGGTACTTCCCGGCTGGATTCCCACATTCGCTGCAGGGACTTGGACCGGACGGCTGTGAATTCGTCATCGCCTTCGATGACGGACGCGAATCCGAATTCAACACGCTGCTGTTGACCGACTGGCTGGCGCACACGCCGCCCGAGATTCTTGCCAAGAATTTTGCCGTTCCGTCCGACACGTTCAATCCAATCCCGTTGCACGATCTCTACATTTTCCAAGGCAATGAGCCGGGACCGCTTTCGGCCGCGCAGGAGGCGGTCGCATCCGGCGGTCTGCCGCCCGAGCCGTTCACCTTTTCGCTCTCGGGTGCGGCGCCGTTTCGAGAAAGCAACAGCGGTACGCTGCAACTTGCCGACAGCACGAACTTCAAGGTCTCGCGGACCGTGGCGGCGGTGCTGGAGACGATCAAGCCCGGCGGCGTGCGGTCGATGCATTGGCACCCGAACGCAGACGAGTGGCAGTACTGGATCAAGGGGCAGGGTCGGGTGACTGCCTATGATGCCGGGCCACGGGCCCAAACCGCGGATTTCCGTGCGGGCGACATTGGGGTGATCAAGCGCATGCAAGGTCACTACATCGAGAATACGGGGACCACGGACGCCACACTGGTGGCCGTGTTCAAGTCATCTGAATACGCCGAGATCTCACTGTCCGACTGGCTGGCGCACACTCCGCCTGAAATGGTCGCCCAGACGCTGAACCTCGACCCTGCGTTCCTGGCGCGATTCTCGAATGGCGATCCAGGGACCCTGCCGACATGAGCGGCCCACGCCTGCCACAGGGCGCCACGCCCCCCGATAAGGACATCACGATGAGCGAGCAACTCGCCCTGCCGCCCCGGGCCGACGGCTCGGCCTCGATCGATTTCAGGCGGCCACATGGGTGCCTTGGAGCGATCACGAAACGAAGTCTGGCGGTCGCGTTGTCTACCTGCCTCGTGCTGACCAGCATCTCGGCATGGGCGGCTCCGACCAGCTACAGCCCGCCGGCTGTTGTGTCGCCTGCCGCCCCACAGCAAAATCCGGCACAGTTGCAACAACTTGTCGCGCCGATCGCGCTGTATCCGGACCCACTCGTTGCGCAAATTCTCGCAGCCGCGACCTACCCCGCCCAGATCGTGGAAGCTGACCGCTGGCTGCAGCAGCATACCCAGCTGGCAGGCCAGGAACTGGCGGATCAGGTCGACACGCAGCCCTGGGATCCGAGCGTCAAGGCGCTCACGGCGTTTCCGTCCGTGCTCGCCAACATGGACCGAAACCTGTCGTGGACCTCTGCACTTGGCGATGCCTATGTGAACCAGCCGCAAGCCGTGATGAACGCGGTCCAGGACATGCGCCGTCGTGCTCAGCAGGCAGGAAACCTGAAGCACACGCCGCAGGAGAATGTAACGACACAGGGCGATACGATACAGATCCAGCCGACCAGCCCGGATGTGGTCTATGTGCCCGAGTACGATCCCTGGCTCGTCTATGGCCCCCCGCTGACGGCCTGGCCCGGCTGGTACCCATCTCCGGGACTTTACGTTGCGACTCCAGGGGTTGTGTTTGGCCTCGGGATCGGGATCGGCGTCTTTGCGGGCCTTGCCTGGGGTTGGCATCATTGGGGCTTCGACTGGGCTCACCGGACCGTTATGTTCAATCACAGAACCTATATTTCACGCAGGACAAGCTTCATCAACCGGCGCACAGTCATCAACCGTCACACTTTCGCCACTCACCGCAGCCTCGCGCATCGCAGCGTTCCCTTCCATCACAGTGCGGTCACCCATGGCCTGCAGTCCGGGACAGTCGGCCGTTTCCACAGTGGAGGCTTTGCGAGATCACACGCCTTCCAGGGGCGCTCCAGGTTCGCGGGAGGGTTCCATGCGGGAGGGTTCCATGGTGGTGGCAGACGGTGAGGCCGTGGCGATGGATCCATCGTATGACGACGCTGCTGCCCGGGAGCGGATGGCATCCAGTACGTCCTGCCGCGCCCGGCTAGCGGCCTGCAGACCGATCTTCGGTTGCTGGACATTCATGTTAACAAGGCGTCATTGGATCAGCAACACAGGCCGCATCATCTGTTAGGCAGCCCTGTGTGGAGGTAGAGATGGCAACCAGACGCGTCGTTCCCGGCATTCGTCCCTACACGCATCCCGCCGGCGGTTGGGGTGCGCTGCGAGCGACCGCCAAGGCGGTGCGCGAGCAGATGGATATAGTTGAAGCGCCCCTGCTGCTGTTGCGGACCAACAAACCGGATGGGTTCGATTGCCCGGGTTGCGCCTGGCCGGACAAGGAGCACACCTCGACGTTCCAGTTCTGCGAGAACGGCGCTAAGGCGGTGACCTGGGAAGCGACGAAAAAG
>DASQVN010000043.1:0-7280 GCA_035640755.1 Rhodopila sp. | reverse complement strand
CGACGATGCCATTCAGCTCCGGGGACGGCGCCGGATAGCGCTGCATGACCAGCGGATCGTGGCCAGGCACGATCAACTCGGGCGAGGCTGCATGGTCGCGCAGCGTATCAAACGCATCCAGCATCTCGCCGATATGCAGGGCCGTTGTGAAGGGACGACCGGTCTCCATGTTCTCGTAGAAATGCGTGACGTACGAGGCAAGCACGACAACGCCGCGCTTCGTATTCACTTTCACGAACTGCAGGCCGGCCGAATGCCCGCCGGTCGGCACCACGCTGATGCCCGGCAGAATGTCGGCCGGGCCGTTGTGATACATGACCCGCCCATCGAAGTTCAGCCGTACGATGCCGCACACGTCATCCGGCTCGAAGCTGCGGGCAAGGTGCCGGTGCCGCATGTAGCGGCCTACCGCGTAGTGGATTTCCGGCTCCTGCAGGTGGAAACGTGCCTTCGGGAACTTATGGAAGTTGCCGACGTGATCATAGTGCATATGGGTCAGGATCACGTCTTCCACCCTGGCCGGATCGACACCAAGCAGGGACAGCGAGTCGATCGGGTTGCGCTCCAGCATCCGGCCGCGCTTCCCGCCGCTTTCGGCCGTAAAGCCGATGTCGATCACTACCGCCCGATCGGCATTGCGCGCGAGCCAGACGAAATAGTCCATCGGCATCGGGCCGTCATGCGGATCGCCGCCGATGAAGTGCTCATGCCGGCGCGCCGGCCGCGTCGCATAGCGCAGGGCAAAGAGTTCGTATTGCACACTCATGCTCAGGCCTTGTCCCCATAGGCGATGAGGTCCGGCATCACATGCCGGGTGAACAGGGAGATCGAGTGAAGCGCCTCATCACCGGTGATGTCGCCAAACGCGAAACGGCACAGGACGTAGTTCAGCCCCCCTTCATCAATCGACCGCATCAGCACGTCCCGCACCTTGTCCGGCGTGCCGGCAACCGCTCGGCCTTGCGCCTCGGCGTCCTCATAGCGTTCGGGAAAGATGGCGTGCGGAGACGGCATCTTTCCATGCGCCAGCCACAGCTTCAGGAAGCTTTCGCGCCATTTCACATAGCCGCGGCGCGCGATCGCCAGCGCTTCCTTCTCGGTCTCGGCAACAACCACATGGCGGCCGACGCCCATCAGCGGCATCTCGGCAGGGTCGTTGCCCAACGCCTCCCACTCGGCGCGATACGCGTCGGTCAGGCCGCGCATGGCGGGACCAGGCAGGTTCCCGACAACATTGACGCGGTTCCGCGCCGCCCACGGGATCGCCTCCGGTCGGGCGATACCGTACCACAGCGGCGGGTGCGGCGTCTGAAACGGCGCCAGCTCCATCGGTACGTCCCTGTAGCGGTAATACGTGCCCTCGAAGGTCAGTGTCGGCCCGGCCATGCCGCGCAGCAGCACCTCCAGTGCCTCGGCATACATCGCCGGAGTCTGCTCCGGATCGAGGCCGTAGTACGACAATTCGATGGGCGAGATCCCGCGGCCCACGCCAAGCTGAAACCGTCCGCCGGACATCTGGTCCAGCATGCAGATTTCTTCCAGCAGCTTGAGCGGATGATACAGCGGCAAAAGATAAACCAGCGGCCCGAACCGCAGATTCCTAGTGCGCTGCGCCACTGCCGCTAGCCACACCCCCGGCGACGGTGCCATGCCCAGCGGCGTGGCGTGGTGTTCGGCCACATGATAACAGTAGAGCCCGGCCCGGTCGTATGCCTCGACCAGCGTCAGGCGCTCCTCGAAGAACCGGTCGAGCGGCGCGAGGCTTCGATCCATGTGATCGAAGACGCCAAGTTTCATGGACGCTCCCCTCCCGGCCTGTTTGGACGGTCTTCCCTCGTACTCTGGGGCTGCGGGCTTGTCCAGGCGTGCGGGGATGACGCGGCGCGGCTGCGCGAGCTCAGACCGGATTCAATGGGTCAGCGGGCCGCCGGCCTTCTTCCAGGCATCGATGCCGCCGTGCAGGTGCCAGCTCGCCTCAAGCCCCGCCTCACGTGCGGCCCGCACCGCCATCGCCGACCGCTCCCCGAACGCGCAATAAAACACCAGGCGCCGGCCGGTTGCGACGGCAAGCTCATGCAGCATCCCGCCGTCGGCCAGGTTCTCCGCCAGATCGGCATAAGGGGCGTGCAGCGAACCCGGAATGACCCCATGCTTCCGCCGCTCATTCGCTTCGCGCAGATCAACCAGCAGCGTCTTGCCGCACCCGACCAGTTCCCGTGCCCTCTCGGCCGTCATCGCCCACCCGCGTTCCGCGATGGACGCCTGCGCCAGACCCTGCCGCTGGTTCGCCGGTACGGCCACATCCATCATTTTCGGATTCGACAGCTTCAGGTTGTTCATCAACTCAACGTATTCATCGACCGATCGGACCTGGAGCCGCGGATTGCATCGCCGCTCCTCGCCGATCGTGCTGACCGTGTCGCCTTTGTAATCGTGCGCCGGGAACACCATCGTCTCATCAGGCAGGCGCAGCAGGCGGTTGAAGATCGACTCATACTGCGCACGCGGGCACCCGTTCTGGAAATCGGTCCGGCCGGTGCCCCGGATCAACAGCGTATCCCCCGTGAAGACCCGGTCGTCCATGCGGAAGCTGTAGGAGTCATCCGTGTGGCCCGGCGTATACATCGCCTGCAGTTCCAGCCCCTCGATCCGGATCACGTCGCTGTCCGACACGCGCATCGACACGACATCGACACTCGACTGCTCTCCCATGACCGTCACGCAATGCGTGGTGTCGCGCAGCGCGCCCAGCCCGGTGATGTGATCGGCGTGCAGATGCGTATCGACCGCCTTGACCAGCTTCAGGTCGAGTTCACGGATCAGCGTCAGGTAACGGTCCACCTTCTCCAGCACCGGATCGATGATCAGCGCTTCGCCGCCGCGGCGGGAGGCGAGAAGGTACGTGTAGGTGCCCGAGGCGGCGTCAAAAAGCTGGCGGAAGATCATAACAACCTCCGTATCCGCTTCTGGGGAGATCATTCGCCTACAATTTGCGCTCCGTCCAGAAGAATCTTGTTCCGCCTATGCCTCAAACCCCATGTTCAGCACTTGTTAACCTTCGCCTGCCACCATGCCGGGATGAATGATGCAGCCCCTGTCTGCCCGCCCCTCGTCAGCACGCTCTGGGCGCTGCCCGATGACGGTCAAACAGCCTATGTCCAGGGCTTGCACGCCTTGCGCGATGGGAACCTGACAAGCGCCATCCCGTTGCTGGAGCAGGCGGCCGCGCTGCAGCCGTCGCATCCCGGCCGCCGCCGCAACCTCGTGCGCGCCCTGCTGGCTGCGGAGCAGTTCGTGCCCGTGCTGCATCATGTGGAAGCCGGCCTGCCTCACGCACCCGATGACGCCGAATTGCACTTCGCCCGTGGCTGTGCCCTCGCCCGCTCGACCCAGCCCGCCCTGGCCCGCGCCGCATTCGTGCACGCCGTGTCGCTACGGCCCGGCCATGCCCCATCCTGGCTGAATCTGGGCAACGCCTGTTTCGATCTGGACGAGTACGACACGGCCGAGAGCTGTTATCGTCAGGCGATCGCCCTCGACCGATCCCTGCCGGAGGCGCTGGTGAGCCTCAGCTATCTGCTGACACGCCAGGGGCACCTCACTGACGCCCTCGCCTGCTGCAACGAAGCGATCCGGCTGCGCCCGGAACTGGTGCAGGCCCACTGGAACCGCGCCATCACCTTGCTTCTGCAAGGCAATCTGCGGGAGGGTCTCGCGACCTACGAATGGCGCAAGCGGCACGACAGGTTCCGCAGCAACTTCCCTGCCCTGCCCTGGCCTGCCTGGGACGGATCGAATCCCGCCGGCCGCACCATCCTGATCCGCGCCGAACAGGGGGCCGGTGACGCGATTCAGTTCGTCCGGTATCTGCCCTTGATCCGCGAGGCCGGCGGTTGCCCGGTTCTGCTCTGCTCTCCAGGCCTGATCCCGCTTTTCCGCCCGTTGGGCGTTCGCGCCGTCACTTCCCTGGCCGGGTCCGAGACATTTGATGCCTGGGCCGATCTGTGCAGCCTGCCGCACCTGTTCGGCACCGAACTGGCGTCCATCCCGGCCCTGCCAGGATACCTGCGCGCAGACCCCGGTCGTGCCCAGGCTTGGCACAGCCGCCTGCCGGCAGGCAGAAAGATCGGGATCGCCTTCGCAGGCAACCCGGACCACAGCGGCGATCGCTGGCGGTCCATCCCGCCCGCACTGCTCGCACCGCTGTTGACGATGCCCGATGTCACCTTCGTAAACCTCCAGCACGGCCCCGCGGCAGCAGCAATCGCCCTGCCCGACCTCACGCCCCAACTGCCGGACTATGCCGAAACAGCCGCGCTGATCGCGAACCTCGACCTGGTGATCAGCGCCGATACCTCGGTCGCGCACCTGTCCGCCGCCCTGGGCAAGCCCACATGGATCATGCTGCCCCACGCGCCGGACTGGCGCTGGATGCTCCGCCGCACCGATAGCCCGTGGTATCCCTCCGTCACCCTGTACCGCCAGCCGGCGCCCGGCGACTGGACCAGCGTCATCACGCGAGTTGCTGCTGATCTCGGTTTGAACCGCCGCCAGGCTTGAGGTGGCGGTTCGCAACCAGAATATGTGATGCCCGTCAATTCAATGGTGCTTTCCCTCCGCTATGGCTTCTGCGAAAGGCTTTTCGCCGGGAAGGAACACGGGGTAATACGTGGGTGTGAACCATCATTCGATCGCCGCGCCGCCTCAGGCCTCGAAGAAGGGCTGGTCGCTTCATCGCTTCGCCAATCCCGGCCAGTTCCAGCGTCTGGCCCGCCGGCTCCTGCCCTGGCTGTTTGCGTTCGGCGTGCTCGCCACGGCTGTCGGCGTGATCTGGGGCCTCGTATTCTCCCCTGCTGATTGGCAGCAGGGCGACACGGTGCGGATCATGTATGTGCATGTCCCGTTCGCCTGGCTGGCTTCGGCAGGGTATTTCGCGCTGGCGGTGGCCAGTGTGTGCTCCCTGATATGGCGCCATCCGCTGGCCGACCTGGCAGCTGTCGAGCTCAGCCCAGTGGGCGCCGCATTCACAGCCGTATGCCTGGCAACCGGCAGCCTGTGGGGCAAGCCGACATGGGGCGCCTGGTGGGTGTGGGATGCGCGCCTGACCTCGGTGTTCGTGCTGCTCCTGCTGTATTGTGGCCACATCGCGCTGGTCCGCGCGTTCGACAATCCCGTCCGCGGCTACCGGGCTGGCGCCATCCTGGCGCTGGTCGGCGTGGTGAACCTGCCGATCATCAAGTTCAGCGTCGATTGGTGGAATACGCTGCACCAGCCAGCCTCGATCGGCTTCACCGGCGCGCCGTCCATCGCCCCGTCGCTGCTGTGGCCGCTGCTGTTCACCACAATTGGCTTCACCCTGCTGTTCATCGGTATCGTGGTCGCGCGCCTGCATGCGGCGATCAGCGAGAACCGGACGCGATCGCTGCTCCTGGCCAAGGCGTCACGGCTTTCCGAGGATCCGGCACCATGACCTATGCCCCGTACATCGCCGCGGCCTATGCAATCGCCCTGGGCGTGACCCTGTGCCTGTCCGCACAGTCCCTGATCCGCCTCCGTTCGGCCTCCCGCCGGCTGCGCGCCATCGACCCACGCCGTGATCGGGTCGCGCAATGACCCGCAAGAAGCGGCGCCTCATCCTGCTGCTCGCGTGCGGCCTGGGCGTAGGCTCCGCCACGGCCCTGACGCTGTCGGTATTCAGCGACAACCTGATGTATTTCGTCTCTCCATCGGACCTGACGAAATCCGACTACAACGGCCGGCAGGTACGCCTGGGCGGATTGGTCGAGCAAGGCACGGTCAAGCGGTCCGGCGGGTCCTCGGCCGAAGTGTCCTTTCGGGTGACCGATGGGAAATCCAGCGTTCCCGTGACCTATAAGGGCATCCTCCCGGACCTGTTCCGTGAAGGACAGGGCGTCGTCGTGCTGGGCGCCGCCCGCCCCAACGGCACATTCCGTGCGTCGGAGGTGCTGGCCAAGCACGACGAAACATACATGCCGAAGGAAGTGGTGGAGGCGTTGAAGAAGTCAGGCCAGTGGAACCCGGCCACCGGCGCCCCGCCGCCGGACGCGGCATGGCAGCGCGCCGCGTCCGCCAAGGTTCCGTCGGGCTGACGCGCGAGGCAGCCGGCAGGACCGGCGTCTACTTGTCACCCGCCCGCACCGCACTGAGTGGCATGCTGGACGCCAGATTGTTCTGCGCGTGCGCCAGCAACGCATTCTTGGCGGTGCTGCTCATGCTCGATCCCAGCCAATAATTTGCCACCTGCGACGCCATCGCGGCCAGTGTGCCGACCAGTACCGAGCCGAACTGTCCGTCCGAGGTGCTCAGATGATTGGTCAGCACCGCATAGGTCGTGGCGGCAAAGCCGAGGACGATGACCACCGACACGACAACGCCGCCATACGCCAGGCCGTTGTTGGCCTTGGCAAGCTCGATCGACATGTCCCGGGCCGAAGCCGCGTCGCCCAGGCGCGCCTTCAACTCGTCAATGGCGTCCTTGCGCTGCGCATCGGCCTCAGCATCCTGCTCCTTCTGCATCTGCACCTGCAGATCGGCCAGCTTCGCCTGCAGCTCCGCCGCCGCCTGCGGATTGGCCTGGATATGCGCGACGGCGCCGGCCGCTCCGTCGGGCGCGGACAGGTCAGCCGCGGTTCCGACAACATCCTGCACCACGCCGGCAATCTTGGCTGTGGCATCGGCGCCCTTCGCGCCAAAGATCATCCCGGCCAGTTGCGGCGCCAGGCTCAGAACCAGCGGGATCAGTGCGGCGAACATGAAAAGTCTCCAATGGCTTGCAGGGCGGCCTCACAAAGGCGCCGACGCTCTGCTGCGCCCTCGCTGCCGCCATTGATTTTTCGGGTAATCAGGTCGATCGACCACGTGGTGGCCAGCGCGTTCAGGCCCTGCGCCGACCAGAACCAGGCGGCGCTGTCCGCCGCGCCTTGAACCGTCGCGGCGTGCTCCACCGCCTGGTCGAGGCCAATACCCATGGCCCGCGCGAAGCGTTCATAGGCCGAGCGGCCGGTGAGTTGGATGAGTCCGCGGCCTCGGAAGCGCCAACCGTCGCCCGAGGCTGCACCGCCATTACCCATTCGGTTCGCATAGACCGCGTTGGCCAGGGCTTCCGGCCGCATCGCACAGGCCGCAGCCTTCTCCAGGTTGGGGAAACGCGCTGGCCAGACCTGGCACAGGCGCGCGGCGCTGTAGTTCAGATTTTCCTCCAGCGCACGAAATCCGGCGCTTTCCACCGAGCACTGCCCGAGAAAAGTTGCAACGCACCG
>DASQVN010000042.1:0-2538 GCA_035640755.1 Rhodopila sp. | reverse complement strand
AAGAACAGAATGTCCGGCTCAAGCGCCAGCGCACGGGCAAGCCCGGCTCGCTTCCGCATCCCGCCGCTCAGCTCCGCCGGAAATCGGTCCACGGCATGATCCATACCGACCAGCGCCAGCTTGATCATGACCAGGCGACGGACGGCACCGGCACCAAGCCTGGTAAACATCTGCAGCGGCAAAGCGACGTTCTCGCCCACCGTCATTGCGCTCCAAAGGGCCGCGCTTTGGAACAGAACCCCGAAGCGCCGGCGGCCGATGTCAATGCGTCGCTCTACGGGTTCGGCCCAGTAGTCTTCGTCTTCAACCAGAAGTCGGCCGCCAGTGGGGCGCAGCAGGCCGATCATGGATTTCAGGAGCGTGCTCTTGCCGCAGCCACTCCCGCCCATCACCGCAAATATGCTGCCGGTGTGGACGTCGAAGGAAAGATCGTGCTGAACGACATTGAGCCCGAAGCTCAGCGTGATGTCGCGCATCGCCAGCAACGGTGGCTTAGCGGGGTGGCCTCGCCTGGGATCTGCCATGATTCAGATTCCGATCGCGTTGGCGATGACAGCGAAGATGGCGTCCATTGCAATCACACCGACGATCCCGACGACCACGGCGCGTGTCGCTGCGATGCCCACATCGGCCGCGCTGCGGCCTGCCATAAGACCAATGCGGCAGCTTGTGACGCCGATCATCAGCCCGAAGGCGAAGCTCTTCACAAAGCCGAAGACAAACTGGTCAAGCGGGATGGCGGAAAGCAGTTGGTGAACGAAGCGGAGAGGCGTGATGCTCAGCATCGCGACCGAGACGACGAAGCCGCCGAACATGCCGAGCAGAGTGCCGTACAGGTAGAGGAGCGGCATGGCAACCGCGAGTGCCAGCACTGAGGGCAGGACGATGTAATCCGTCACCGGAATGCCAACCACTTCCAGGGCATCGAGCTCCTCATTGCCGAGCATCGTGGCGATACGTGCGGCGTAGGCACCCCCGGTCCGACCGGACATGATGATACCCGTCATGACCGGCGCCATCTCGCGAGCCACCGCCAAGCCGACGAGATTGGCAACGAACACATCGGCAGCAAAACGACGAAGTTGTACTGCCCCGACGAAGGCGAGGATGGCACCGATCAAAAAGTTCACCACGCCCACAATCAGCAGCGCCGAAGGGCCTGCATCGCGGAGGTTGGCGCGGAGGTCAATGGCGCGGAGGTACACGCGGGTGCTGGCCGCCGCTAACGCCGCTTTCCTGGCGGTCAGGAAGACAAGTCCGCCGACATCGCCAATGGCGATCAGTATGTCTAGCGTTTTCCCGCCAATCCATGTCAGCGGGTCGGGCGGTGATTGCAGGGGTCTCGCCGCCGTGGCGCGCGTGTTGGGCAAGAGGGCGAGCAATCTGCGAGCAGCCTCTGGCAGCCCACCATCGTCGAAATTCCATTTTGCCTTCAGTGCAGCGCACCTGGCGTCCCAAAGGAACTCGATCAAGCCGGTATCCCACTGGCCGAGCGCTGATGTGTTGAATTCAAGTACCCCGGATTCCTGTTCCAGTTTTTGGTGGGAAAATTCGGGAATCCTGCCTGCACTCGCAAGCCAGTCGCCGTGAAGGACGATGATGTCCCCCCCGCCCGAGCCTCATACGTCCAGCTCGGCTTGGCTCTCCCGCGCTGAGTCGTGTCGGTGTGGCCCTGATGATCTGTGCGCGCCACCATCTAAAACCCCAGTGGCGGTTTAGATGTGCGGTGAGAGGCGGCAGGCAAAAGAAGGATACCAGCACGAGCCTGCAGCACGCACCATGAAATTTGCACGGGGGCGGCGGACTGGCGGCATGCCGCATAAGCCAAGGCGTGGATCGTTCGCATCGCCCGGTCCTCCGTGCGCTGCCTGGCCTCAATGCGAAGCCGAGCCCCCCGTCAACTATTCACACGTTGCCTTCGTAGTTCTCTCTACTCAGAGGCTGAGACGCAACCCAATCTGCTCGGATCGCAAACAAATGACAATGCCCTGACCGTTCTCCACCTCGAAGATGCCGTCGTCGCCAGCAGCGCCACGCGGCCGCATAAGGCGCGGATCCGACAACTCGCGCCGCCACCCGGGGTAATTCTTCGCACGCGTCATCGGAATTCGGCGAATACCGGATAATGGCGGATTATGTCTCCTCGAGCCGGGCTCCGCGTCCCCTGCCCTGCCGTTGGTTCCCACCAGGCTCGGGTGGTCGGGCACGGGGTCTGACGGGCTGATGCGCTCGATCCCTGCATACATCGTGCTTGCAGACTCTGGCGTGGATCGAGACCGTGAATTGATATTCGTTTCCCGTCCAGCGTAACCTGTGCCTGTACCAGTCATTGGTCGCCCTGGCCGGCATTGATCTCCCGCCGGTCAGGGGCTTTCTCGGACGTCAGGCATATGCAGGTTACTCGGGCGACGACGGGTTCGGGCTGGTTTGCCCGGCTGCTGGAGGAATGGCGACGTTGGCGCTGGCGTCAACGGCACAAGCGCTGGCATGTGGACCGCGAAGAATGACTGCGCTGACCACATGCCAAATCCAGGCCCA
>DASQVN010000041.1:0-15064 GCA_035640755.1 Rhodopila sp. | reverse complement strand
AGGCGGGTTTCTGCGTGGCGGTGGCGCCGGGCCGCGGGGTCTGGCCGTATGGGGTCTGGCCGCATGCGGACATGAAGCGGTCGAGCAGCGCGTTGATGGCGGCGTCCGCGGGGGTGGCGGCCGAGGAGACGATGTCCGAGGGGGCGGGGGTGGCGCGCGGTGGGGTGGCGTTGTCGGGCCGATGCGGCTGGGTGGGCTGGGGAGCCGCGGTGGGGGCGACGATGGCCGGCTCGGGCTCGGGCATGTGGGGCGGGGTGTGGGGGGGGGGGCGGTGCTGGCGGGCTTTGTCCAGCGCGGTCTCGGCTTTCTGGGCGAGGCGGGCGAAGCTGTTGGCGCGGGTCAGGGTTTGGAGTTGCTGCTTGGGCGGCAGCTCGGGGTCGAGGGCAATACCGGTGGCGGCGACGGCGCCGAGGGAGAAGGCGATGGCGCGGGCGGCGGTGAGATAGTCGGTCAGGGTGTCCGGATGGTAGGCGGCGAGCGCGGCGAGGGCGGCGGCGCGGGCGGCGGGGCGGTCGGTGTCGTCGCAGAGGAAGAGGGGGATGAGGGTTTTGGCGATGGCGTGGATGGCGCGCTGGGTGGGGGTGGACATCGGTGTCGACATGGGGGATATGTGCCTGGTGGGTTGTTGTTGCTTTGTTCTGGCACATTTGTTGGCTGATTGCAAGGAATATTTTCTGGTGGGTTGGGTGCGGTGCGGGGGGCGAGAGCGGGGTAGTTGCGCCGGCGGGGGGTAGATGGCCGGGTCGAGCCCGGCCATGACGGTTAGCGTACGGCCGTGACGGTTAGCGGCGGGGGTCGTGATGGTTGCGGTTCGGCCATGGCAGTTATCGTATGGCCATGGCGGCTGCCGTGCGGGCGTGACAGTTCCCGGGCAGTCAGGACGGCTGCCGTGCGCCGTGGACGATTGCCAGCGTGACTCGTGTGGTGGCCAGCATGGCTCGTGACAGATACCAGCGTGGGCCGTGAGGGTGATCGGGCTGGCCTCACGGAAGGCAGTGCTAGTCGTCCGGTGCCCCTGGCGTATGCTCGGTCACACCGGGCGGATCGGGGTAGAGGTCCGATGGCACCTTGGCCTCCGGGTTGGCCGTGGTGTTGCCTTGCTGGACCTTCTCCGTCGTGTTCTTCGACCGGGGATCGGCGCTGTTCATCGTCTCGCTCGCGCCGGTGGGCTTCCTGGCGAGCTTCTCTGAGTGCTTCCCGGTGGGGTTCGTGGTCATCGCATCTCTCCCGTCTGCCCTGGCGCGTGATCGCCAGAGGCCGCAGGCCGGCGGCGTGAATCGCGCACCCAAACGGCCCGCGTGATCGCCAGAGGCGGCAGGCCGGCGTGTTGAAACACGCAACCCAGCAGACAACGGCCGGGAGGCGTGGCCGGTTCATTCGCCGCTTGACCAGCCGCCCTGGGCGCGCGTCGAATACCAGCGTCAGCCCAGGAGTGGGATCATGGGTCATCTCGACGGTCCGTCGCTGCTCGCCGCGGCGCGGGCGCTGGAGCCGCTTGTGCTCTCGGCGCGCGCCCGGTTCGACGAGGAGCGGCAATTGCCGGCCTCACTCGTGCAGGCCCTTGGCAAGGCCGAGCTGTTCGGCATGTGGCTGCCGCGGGCGCTGGGTGGGGCGGAACTGCCGCCGCTTGAGTTCCTGGCGGTCATCGAGGAGCTGTCGCGCCAGGACGGCTCGGCCGGCTGGTGCACGGTGATCCCGGCCGGCTACGGGCGGCTCGCCGGTTCCATGCAGCCGCAGGCGGCCCGCGAGATCTTTGCCGCCGGGCAGGGCATCGTCGCCGGCACGTTGAACCCGACCGGCAAGGCCGTCCTGGCGCTCGGCGGCTGGCGCGTGACGGGGCGCTGGAGCTACGGCAGCTTCATCGCCCACAGCCACTGGGTGCTGGGCAACTGCGTGACCGAGACCGATCCGCCCGGCCTGCGCCTGTGCTTCTTCCCCCGCGCCGAAGCCGAGGTCATCGACCTCTGGCATGTCGGCGGGCTGCGCGGCACCGGCAGCAACGACTACCAGGTTGCCGACGTCTTCGTGCCGGACGAGCACACCGTGCCGCTGGTGGGGTTCCAGCCGCCGCCGGTCGATCCGGGGCTGCTCTACCGGGTCCCGATGACCACCACGTTCGTCGCCTGCATTGCCACGGTCGCATTGGGCATCGCCCGGGCGGCGATCGAGGCGCTGACGGAGATCGCCGGGGCCAAGACCCCGATGGGGTCATCGGGGCTGTTGCGCGACAAGGTTCTGAGTCAGGTCGATCGCGCGCGCGCCGAGGCGCTGCTCCGCTCCGGCCGCGCCTATCTCTGGGATGAACTGGGCGCCTGCTGGGATGATGTGCTGGCGGGGCGGGAGGTCACCATCCAGCGCCGAGCGATGGTGCGGCTGGCGGCGTGCCAAGCAACGCAGAACGCGATCCAGGCGACCGATCTGATGTATGCCTGCGGCGGCGGCTCGTCCCTGTTCCAGGGCAACCGGCTGGAGCGCGCATTCCGCGACATCCACGCCGCGGGCCAGCACCTCGTGGTGCAGCCGCAGAGCAACCTGGAGCCGATCGGGCGGGTGTTGTTCGGGCTCGACCCTGGCCTGGCGCGATTCTGAACCGATGGCGGGTGAACCGATGGCGGGCACCGCACTGATCCGGCCGCGCCAGGGCGTGGAACCGCCTGTGACCGTGACCTCCGGGGCGGTCCTGTCGTATCGCCTGTTCGACATCGCCTATGGCATCGATCTGGCGAAGGCGGAGGCGATCTGGGCGCAGACCGTGCGCACCGGCAGTTCCCGCGGGCGGTTGGTGATGACGCCGCCGAAGGCCGTAGCATTCGGTGTGCCGCCGCTGGCGCTCGGCCTGGGGCCGGTGACGCTCGACCTGCCGGACGGGCCGCTGCAGGCGCTGGTGACGGCGCGGCTGTTCGACTTCGGCGTGGTCAGCCTGATGGTGCGGGTGCCGGTGAACGGGCTGCCGTGGGACGCCTTCGGGCGGCGGCTCAATGCCGTCGATGCCCTGCTGGGGGCCGAGGCCGGGACCAGCCTGTGGCCCGATCTGCTCGACCGCCTGCGCCAGGGCATCGGCGAGGCCGTGGTCCGCCCATTGGCTGCGCCGCTGGAGGAGGACTACATCGTCGGCATCGTCAACGGCCTCGACCGGCCGATCCTCGCCGAGGAGCTGCCGGGCGTGCTCGACCTGGTGCCGCTGCTGTCCGGCGAGCAGCGGCTGCTGTCGGAAGCGGCCCGGCGCGACCTGCTGCGCCACCGATATTCCTACTACACCGACGATCTGGTGGTGCTGACCTGGGACCGCGCCTTCATCTGCGAGCCGCGCGGCGATTCGGACGTGGTGGACGTGCTGGAGGTGGCCAACGCGCAGTTGCTGGAGATGCGCTACTACGACGAGATGCTGGATGCCGAGCTGCCGCGGATGTACGGGCTGGTGGAGGCGGCGCGCCAGCGCCGTCGGCTGCCCGGCACCCGCCGCTTCGCCGACCTCGCGCGGCAGCTCTATACGGTGGTTGCGGAAGTGACCGAACTGACGGAAAAGGTCGACAATGCGCTGCAGGTGACCGAGGACGTGTACCTCGCGCGCATCTACAGCGCGGCGCTGGAGCAGTTCCGCGTGCCGACCGTGAGTGCGGCGGTGGACCGCAAGCTGGCGATTATCCGCGATACCTACACGGCGCTGTACGATGAGGCGACGAGCAGCCGGTCGGCGATGCTGGAGATCATCATTACGGTGCTGATCGCGGTGGAGATTGCGCTGGCGATTGTGCGGTAGCTGTTTGACGGCGCCGCCGAACAAGGCTCGTGCGCGTTCATTCTTCGTCGAACACCACGCCGAAATAGATGGTATCCAGGCTGATGGTGAAGCCGACCGCCTCCAGCACAAGCACAACGGTGGGCCGGGTGAGCGTTTCGATATCCCATCCCGTGTCGCTGCGGCGGTAATGCTCGACACGGACATCATCCTGATACGCAAGGACGATGTGCCGCAGGGTCGGCAGCGACTTGTAGAAGTGCAGCTTGTCCCCGCGGTTACCGTCCATGGTGCTCGGCGAGAGGACCTCCACGATGACACACGGATCTGTCACGTAATGACGGTTCGACGTAGGACCGCACCGCACGAGAACATCGGGACGGGGTTTGTGGATGTCGCGGCTGTCGTCCGATCGCTGGACCCGCATGCCGCCCTGGTAGGCCCGGCAGCCGCGCTGGTCCATGGCCAGCTTCAGGGGGGCGCCGATGTTCCCGGCGATCTGCTCATGGTTTTCGCTCGGGTTCGTCATCATGACGATGCGCCCGGCGACAAGCTCCCACAGCGCCTCGTCAGCCTGGGCGTCGAGAAACGCGTCGAACTCCGCGATCGTGGTCGGCGGCGGATCGGCTACGGCGTGGGACATGATTTCAGCTCGTTTGGCTTCGGCTCATCTGACGCGGCCGCCATAGCATATCCATGCCGCGTCGGGAGCCGTCCTGCATGATGCGTGCCCTACTGTGGCCGATGCGTTAGACTGCCGCCATGCCTGCCCCGGAGCCCCGCGCCAACCCCATCCTGCTCGGCCACGAAGCGGCCGAGGCCACCATCCTGGACACGTTCCGGTCCGGCCGGATGCACCATGCCTGGCTGATCACCGGGCCGGAGGGCATCGGCAAGGCGACGCTGGCCTACCGCTTTGCCCGGCGGCTGCTGGCGGGAAGGGCCGACACCGACTCGCTCGCGCTTGATCCGTCGCACCCGGTGTTCCGCCGCGTCGCCGCAAACTCGCACGCCGACCTGAAGACGATCGAGCGGGAGCGGAACGAGAAGACCGGGCGCCTGCGCGCGCAGATCGCGGTCGACCGGGTGCGGGAGATCAGCGGCTTCATGGCGCTGACCCCCGCCGAGGGCGGCTGGCGGGTGGTGATCGTCGACGGCGCCGAGGAGCTGAACCAGGCCTCGGCCAATGCGCTGTTGAAGATCCTTGAGGAACCGCCGCCGCGCGCGATCCTGCTGCTGGTGTGTTCGGCGCCCGGGCGGCTGCTGCCGACGATCCGCAGCCGTTGCCGGCGGCTGCGCCTGACTCCGTTGGCCGACGAGCCGATGCACCGGCTGCTGTCGGAGTACCTGCCGCGGCTGGACGCGGCTGAGCGGGGGCGGTTGATCACGCTGGCCGAAGGCTCGCCCGGGCGTGCGCTGACCCTGAACGACGACGAAGGCTTGGCGATTGCCGCCGTGGTGGACAAGCTGCTGGGCGACCTGCCGGAGGTTCCGGGCTCGCGCGGGCATGAGATCGCGGATTTCCTGGCGCGCAGTGAGACCGGGTTTGCCACCTTCATGGACCTGGTGCGCGCCGGCGTCGCGGCGGCCGTGCGGGAGAGTGTGCGCGGCCGAGCGGACCCCGAGCAGGAACGCCTGGCTGCCCTGCGGCCGCTCGCGGAATGGGGCGAGGTCTGGCAGGACCTGACCCGGCTGCAGGACGAAACCGAGCGGTTCAACCTCGACAAGCGTCAGGCGATCGTGGCCGGGGTCGGGCTGCTGAGCGGGGCGGGGTAGGGGAGGCATTGCAACTCCGCGCCGTGCGGGCTGTTTGGCTGACAGCAATGCATACGAACAGGCAGGCACACCATGCTTCAGGTCGTCGAAACGGCAGCCATCGCGCGGGACCCGGCGCAGCTGTGGCAGCGTATCGGGAACTTCGCCTCGGTCGGCGAATGGCATCCGATGCTGTCCCGCGTTGAGTGTGAGGGCGAGGGGGCGGGCGCAACAAGGTCCGTGACCGGGCAGGACCGCAGCCAGCAGGTGGAACGCCTGCTGGAGGTGCGGCCGGAGCAGCGCCGCCATACCTATCGCCTGGAGCAGACGACGCTGCCGGTGAGCAACTACGTCGCCGAATTCCGGGTCGATCCGGACCCTGCCGGCAGCCGGGCCGTGTGGAGCGCGACGTTCGATGCGGCCGCGGGGCGTGAGGCGGAGGCGGTCTTGCTGGTGCGAGGCTTCCTGAAGGCCGGGCTCGCGCATCTCGAAGAGATCTACGGCCGCGCCGCGCCGGTTGCCCGTCTCATGGGGATCAATCATGTCGCCCTGGAGGTCGGCGATCTGGATGCTGCGCTGGATTTCTACGGCAAGGTGTTCAGTTTCGGGCTGCGCGGGCGGCATGGCCGGATGGCGTTCATCGAATTGGGTGACCAGTTCATCGCGCTATCCGAGGGGCGCAGCCAGCCTCCCGACACGCAGCGCCATTTCGGCCTCGTGGTGGATGATCGGTCCGGCGTGCGGGAGCGCGCCCTGGCCGCCGGGGCGACGCCGGCCACCGGGCCGGGGCTGGAGTTCACCGACCCCTGGGGCAACCACATCGAGGTCGTGGAATACAAGAGCATCCAGTTCACCAAGGCGGAGCCCGTATTGGGGGTTCTGGGGGCGGAGGGCGGGAAGTCCGACAGCGCGAAGGCGGAACTTCGGCAGAAGGGGATTGTCGCACCGGGACGTTAGGTTCAGGTTGCCCCGATGCGGCTTGCGTCCGTCAGACGTCGGCTGTCTCGACCAGCACGACTTCGGCGTCTTCCAGTGCGGTGATGCGCAGCACCGGCTCGTCCTGTACGGCGGCGCCGTCGCGGGCGGAGACCCGCACGCCGTTGACCTCCACGACGCCCGCGGCGGGAACGAGATAGGCCTTCCGGTGCGGGCCGAGCGGGTATTCGGCGGTCTGGCCGGCCTGCAAGGTCGCACCGACCACACGGGCATCGGCACGGATCGGCAATGCATCGGTGTCGGAGTCGATCCCGCTTGCCAGGGTCACGAAACGCCCGGCGCGGTCCGCCTTGGGGAAGGGCTTCGCGCCCCAGGACGGGGCGCCGCCGCGTTCGCTGGGCAGGATCCAGATCTGGAAGAGCGTGGTCACCTCCGGCTCGAGGTTGTACTCGGCATGTTGGATGCCGGTTCCGGCGCTCATCACCTGCACGTCCCCGGCTGCCGTGCGGCCCTGGTTGCCGAGGCTGTCCTGGTGGGTGATGGCGCCCTGCCGGACGTAGGTGATGATCTCCATGTTGGCATGTGGGTGCGGCGGGAAGCCGTTTTTGGGGGCGATCTCGTCGTCGTTCCAGACCCGCAGCGCGCCCCAGTGCATGCGCTCCGGGTTATGGTAGTCGGCGAACGAGAAGTGGTGCTTCGTGTCCAGCCAGCCGTGCCGGGCGCCACCGAGCCCGTCATAGGGGCGTACGTCGATCATCGTGTGTCTCCTGGGGCTCCGCGCCGGGATGGCGCGGCGTGTCGAAGCCGAAGATTGGGTCGGTGTTGGGGCCATAAAAGAGAAACAATGGAAACCCATCGTTTCCTGTCGCAGGATGCCAGACCCTGGTGCGGCGCGGGATACGGCTTGATGCGGATGCCGAGGTGTGGCACGGCGTCTCTCCGCCACCTGGCTGCCGCAACCGGGCTTGCCGGAGCGGGCGGCGACGGCATCCGAGAAGACATCCCATGAGTCGAAGCTTCTACATCACGACCCCCATCTACTACGTGAACGGCGCGCCGCACATCGGCCATGCCTATACGTCGATCGCCGCGGACGTGATGGCGCGGTTCAAGCGGCTGGACGGGTATGACGTGTTCTTCCTGACCGGCACCGATGAGCACGGGCAGAAGGTCGAGAAGGCGGCGGCCGACTCGGGCGTCGACCCGCAGACCTTCGCCGACCGGGTATCCGCCGAGTTCCGGGCGATGGCCGACGCGATGGGCGTCTCGTACGACGACTACATCCGCACGACCGAGCAGCGGCACAAGGTGTCGTGCGCCGAGCTGTGGCGGCGGATCGCGGCGAACGGGGACATCTACCTGGGGCATTACGAGGGCTGGTACGCGGTGCGCGACGAGGCCTTCTATGACGAATCCGAGCTGACGGTCCGGCCCGACGGCACGCGCGTCGCACCTTCGGGTGCACCGGTGGAATGGGTGCGCGAGCCGTCGTATTTCTTCCGGCTGTCGGCCTACCAGGACAAGCTGCTGAAGCTCTATGAGGACAACCCCGATTTCGTTGCACCGACGTCTCGGCGCAACGAGGTGACCAGCTTCGTCCGCGGCGGGCTGATGGACCTCTCGGTCAGCCGGACGACGTTCAACTGGGGCATCCCGGTGCCGGATGCGCCGGGGCACGTGATGTACGTGTGGCTGGACGCGCTGAACAACTACGTCACGGCCTGCGGATTTCCGGACCCCAACGCGCCGCGCTGGCATTACTGGCCGGCGGATGTGCACTTCGTCGGCAAGGACATCATCCGGTTCCATGCGGTCTACTGGCCGGCCTTCCTGATGGCGGCCGGCCTGCCGCTGCCCAGGCGCATTTCCTCGAACGGCTGGTGGGTGGTCGAGGGGGAGAAGATGTCGAAATCCCTCGGCAACGTCGTCGAGGCACGCAAGCTGGCCGAGACCTATGGGCTGGATCAGGTGCGCTATTTCCTGCTGCGGGAGAAGCCGTTCGGCGCGGATGGCTCGATGAGTCACGCGGCGATCGTCAACCGCATCAATGTCGAGCTGGCCAACGACCTGGGCAACCTGGCGCAGCGCACCCTGTCGCTGATCGCGCGGAACTGCGGCGGCGCGCTGCCGGCGCATGGCGCGGCGGCGGAGGACGACTTGGTGCTGCTCGCTTCTGTCGACGCGCTGCTGCCTGCGGTGCGCGAGCAGATGGACCGGCAGACCTTCCATGAGGCGCTGGAAGAGATCTGGAAGGTGATCCGTGCCGCCAACGCCTATATCGACCGGCAGGCGCCCTGGGCGTTGGCAAAGACCGACACCGCGCGCATGGGTGCAGTGCTGCGCGTGCTGGTCGATACGATCCGCGTGGTGGCGACGCTGCTGCAGCCTGTCATGCCGAGCAGCATGGCCCGGATGCTCGACCAGCTCGGCGTGCCCCCGGAGGCACGGAGCTTCGCCGGGTTGGCGGCTCCCTTGACCGACGGGCAGGCATTGCCGCCGCCGCAGGGCGTCTTCCCGCGCTACGTGGAGCCGGCTGCCTGATGCTGGTCGATAGCCACTGTCACCTCGACTACTACACGCCGGCCGAACTGCCGGGCGTGCTGGCGCGGGCGCGGGACGCCGGCGTGCGGGAAATGGTCACGATCGGCACCACGCTGGCGCAGTCGGGGTCGCTGCCGGGGCTGATCGCGCCGTACCCGAACCTCTGGTGCACTGTTGGCGTGCATCCGCATCATGCGGCCGAGGCGCCGATCCCGTCGCCCGAAACACTCGCGGCGATGACCCAGCATCCGCGGGTGATCGGCATCGGCGAGTCGGGGCTCGATTATTTCTACGACCGTTCGCCGCGTGACGTGCAGGCGGCGAACTTCCGCGCCCACATCCGCGCCGCGCGCCTGGCCGGGGTGCCGCTGTGCATCCATGCGCGCGACGCTGATGATGATATCGCAACGATCTTGCGCGACGAGAAGGCGCGGGGAGGGGGGTTCGACTTGCTGCTGCACTGCTTCAGCTCCTCCCGCCGGCTTGCCGAGGCGGGGCTGGAGATGGGCGGCTACATCAGCTTCTCGGGCATCGTGACCTTCCCGCGATCGGCGGAGCTGCGGGAGATCGCGCGGGATGTGCCGGCCGAGCGGCTGCTGGTGGAGACCGATGCGCCGTATCTGGCGCCGGTGCCGTTCCGCGGCAAGCGCAACGAACCGGCCTGGGTCGCGCATACCGCGAGGCTGGTGGCGGAGGTGCGCGGGATGACCCCGGAGGCGCTGGCGGAGCTGACCACCGCGAATTTCCGCCGGCTGTTCCCGAAGGCAGCCGATCCGGCGCGCGCATGAAGGTAACGCTTCTGGGCACCGGCGGCTCGGCCGGTGTGCCGCTGATCGGCGGGGTGGACGGCGGCGGGGACTGGGGTCTGTGCGACCCAGGCGAGCCGCGCAACTGCCGGACCCGGTCCTCCATCGTCATCGAGGGGACGGACCGCCGGCGGCTGCTGGTCGACACCTCACCGGACATGCGGAGCCAGTTGCTGGATTGCCGGATTCCGGGGGTGGATGCGGTGCTGTTCACGCACCCGCATGCCGACCACATCACCGGGATCGACGACGTCCGCATCCTGAACCGGATCGCCGGACGGCCGCTTGCCGCCTATGCCACGCGGGAGACGCTGGAGGAGATCACGCGCCGCTTCGGCTATGCGTTCCGGCCGTGGGAGCCGCCGCATTTCTACCGCCCGGTGCTGCAGGCGTGCCCGGTCGCGGCCGGCGAGGTGCTGGAGGCGGCGGGCCTCTCGATCCGGCTGTTCGCGCAGTCGCACGGGCGGACGAGCACGCTGGGGCTGCGCGTCGGCGGCTTCGGCTACTCGACGGACGTCGTTGCGCTCGACGATGCGGCGCTGGCGGCGTTGGCGGGCGTTGAGACCTGGGTCGTGGGCTGCTTCCTGCGGCACGGCACGCACTGGACGCATGCCAATCTGGACACCGTGCTGGGCTGGGTCGAACAGCTGCGGCCGCGCCGGACCGTGCTGACCCATATGGGGACCGAGATGGACTGGGCCTGGATGCAGGCGAACCTGCCGGCCGGCGTCGAGCCCGGATACGACGGGATGGTGCTGGAGGTCGGGTAGGGTCCGCCTCCACCGATCACGCACGGAATGTCTGGGCGCGTGATTCACGGTTCCTGGCGGGTCCGCCTCCACCGATCACGCGCTAGCTCACCGGCGTCTTCCAGGGCTTCCAGCCGGGGAAGACGACCACGATGGGGGACCAGAACAGCCGGAAGGAGCGGTTGAAGCGGATATCCATGCGCAACGGCGCGCCCTGCATGTCGTAGCAGACCAGCGCGCCGCGGCCTTCATCGGTGGCGTCGGCCATGACCTGCTCGATCTCGATGAACTGGCGGGTGCGCTTGCCGATCCACATGACCTTCCATTGTCCGACGCGTGTGACGGCGTCGCCGCCGGTGGCGTACTGGAACTGGCGGTCCCTGTCGTTCTTGACTTTCACATCGCCGACGCCGGCGGCAAAGCCGCGTGTCGAGCCGCCGGACATCTTCCCGGCGATGCCGAGCTGGATCCAGGGCGAGGGCTTGTGGGGGATGGAGGCGAGAAGCTGGCGGGCATCCTCGGCGCTGAAATGGGCCTCGTCGCCATAAATTAGGCGATCGATCAGCGCGGCGAGGACGAAGCGGTCTTGCACGTTCGACACAGGGGGAGGGGACACGAGGGGATGGCCTTCCGGTGGCGTTGCTGCTCGGTGCCACGTTGGGCATCGCGGCTGCAAGCCTGATGTCGTCATGGCCGTCAGTGACGTGTCGGCTGGAGTTGACCCACCGAACAGGATCAGCTCCAGTCCGAGGCATGGCGCCGCCGTCCTGTGCTGCTGTCAAAACGTCACTCTGACGCCGGCGAAGCCGCCGACCGGGGCGGCGAGGCTGTAGGCGCGCGGGTTGGTTGCGCTGGGCGCCGGGGCGAGGAACACCGCGGTGGTGGGTGAGAATGTTCCGTAGGTGTAGTACCGCTGGTTCGTGACGTTCTCGACCGAGCCGAACAGCTGGATGTGCGGCGTGAGCTGGTAGCTGGTGCTCAGGTTGACGTTGAAGAAGGCGGGCAGCTTGGGCGTGGCATTGGCATCGTCGCCGAACAGGTATTGGCCGCTCTGGGCGATCAGGGCAGCGCCGACGGTCCACTGATCGGTGACGCGGTAGATAAAGCCGAGCTTACCCTGGTGGGCGGGGATGCCGGGGAGTTGGTTGCCGGGGGTGACGGTGAGGAAGCCGGTGGCGGCGCCGGCCGGATTGCTGCCGGCACGCTCGGTGAAGCCGCTCTGGAACGTGGCGTTGGTGTAGGTGTAGGCGAGGTAGGCGGACCAGCGCGGGGTGGTGTAGCGGAGGCTGGCATCGATGCCCTGGCGGCGGGTCTGGCCGATGTTGGTGAAGAAGGCACGGTTCAGCGTCGTGCTGTTCACGAAGATGATGTCGTCGTCGAGGTTCGTGCGGTAGAAGCCGACATCGTAGTTCAGACGCCCGCTGTCGTCGGTGGGGATGGTGCCGCGCAGGCCGGCCTCGATGGTGTGGGCGACGACCTGTTTCAGATCGGGGTCACCGACGAAGAAGTTGGCCAGGCTGCAGGAGGCAGTGGGGCCGGCGCAGGAGAGCTCGGCCGGGGTGGGCGCGCGGTTGGCCTCGGCATAGCCGGCGTAGATCGTCATCCAGGGCGTCAGTCGGTAGGTGGCGCCGATGGCGGGGTTGAAGCGCGTATAGGAGTGGTTGCCCGAGAGGTCGCCGCCGTTCTGGTCGTTCAGGTTGATCTGCGCGGCGTTGAAGCGGCCGGAGGCGGTGACGGCGAGGCGGCCGGTCAGGTTCAAGGTGTCGGTGAGGAACACCCCGTAATAGGCGTCGCTGATGCCGACGCGGACCGGCACGTTGGTGCCGGGCTCATCGATGATGACGCCGGGGCCGATGAAGTTCCGCGTGACGGGGTCGATGCCACCGATGGCGCCGGAAGCGGTGAACTCGGTCTGTGCGCCGTCGAAACTCAGGCCGGCGACGAAATGGTTGTTGAGGCCGAGGACGGTCTGGGTGTCGGTGACCTGGACCGAGGCGCCGTAGCCGTTGGTGTTGGTGGTCTGGCTGTCGAGCTCGGAATAGGCAAGCGGGTTGGGGCCGAGGAAGGCGGGGATCACGGCGCCGCCCCGGGTGGTGCTGGGGGTGTCAACCGAGCAGAGCAAGCCGGCAGTGGCGGCATCGCCGCACGGCGTGTCGTGCGGGGCGTTGCCGTTCCGCACACGCTGCAGGAAATTGTTGTAGTAGGTGACGCCCTGGACCGACACCGTGTCACTCAGGTCGATGCTGCCCGAGAGGCTCACCTGGGCGAACTTGTTGCTGATGAAATTGGGGGCGGTGAACTGGGCGGCCGGGGCAACGGCCAGCAGCTCGACAGGCGAGGTTCCGGGACCGTTCAGGGCCGAGTGGGCGAGGATGGTGCTGAGATGCAGCTCGCCCGCGTTGCCGCGCCAGCCGACGTCGCCGTAGAAGTTCAGGAGGTCGGAGGATTGCTGGTCGCGCCAGCCGCCCTGGTGGGTGGCGTTGCCGGCGACATAAACGGCGGTATTGCCGCTTCTCTGGCCGTACTGGAACTCGCCGCCGTAGGTGTTGAAGGAGCCGCCGTGGACCATGACCTCGGCGCCCTGATAGGTGAAGCCGTTCTTGAGCTGCACGCTCAGGGCGCCGCCGAGGGCATTCAGGCCGAAGACGGGGTTGGCGCCTTCGAGGTTCATCTGGTCGATGGCGAGATCGGGGAGCAGGTCGAAATTGACGGTGTCGCCGAAGGCCTGGTTGAAGCGGACGCCATTGACATAGACGGCGATGCCTTGCGGCGTTCCCTGCAGCGCGGAGGCGGCGAAGCCATGATAGAACAGGGTCGGCTGGAACGGGTTGCCCGAGGCTGACTCGAGGTTGACGCCGCCAACCTGCTCGTTCAGTGCGCGAACCGCGTTCGGCGCTGTGGTACCGCCGCGCGTCAGGTCCTTGGAATCCAACACATTGGTCGCGGCTGGTACCGTGTCGCGGTCGACGCCGGAGCCAAGCAGGGGTGAAGCGCCGACGATATTGACCGGAGGCAGCGTGATCTCCGGCGCTTGCTGCGCACCAGGGATGGGCTGCGCCAGGGCAGGCGCGCTGGCGAGCAGCAGCGCCGTCATGCTCAACCCGCCTCTGGGACAGCCATGTCCAGCCGACAGACGCAGCTTCATTCACGTTCCCCCGGTCGTGATCTGGTTGGTGGACAGGTTGAGCGGCATCTGTCACCGCGTCGAGGGCAAACATTCCCGAGTTCGTCGGGAAGCGTTCCCGATTTTCGCCAGAGACGAAAAATCCGGTTTGCTATGGCGGAAATGGCCCAGGCGCTTGCTCTGCAGGCGATCGCCGATGCCCTTGGTATCTGCGCGCCGCCTTCGGCGGTGGCCTGCGGCCATCCTTGACCGCCGCTGCGCGCGCCGCCGTCCAGCGATTCTAGGCCGGGATGGAACAGCGGCTCTCAGCCGAACAGAAAAGCTGCTTCAACGTGGTTTTGGCTCCCTGAGGATGCGTGGCACTGAAGCAGGATCCCACGTCTGCCACCTTCCTGCGCGAGAGCCGCGACGAATGTACCGCCCGCCATGAGGAGTTGGAGCAGCTGAACGGATCAAACGGTACATGCTTTCCGCCCGTAGACGGTTAGGTCTGAGGCCCATCGAAGTCTTCTTTGCAGCAACCGGAGGCGTCGAAGATGCCGGAGGGCGCAGTTCTGATTGTTTTACCGCCCTGAATTCTCGGATATCGCCTACCAAGCCACGCCGAAGGAATGTACCCGCGAGTGTGCCCCGCTCGGTGAGCAACGACATAGGCCGGTCCGCATGTCGTTCTGTTTTTCCTCCCGCAGCGCCAACTTTGATAACGCGTTTCTCAAATTGTCCCGCAACTCCTCCACGTAGGCCCGGTCGTAGACGAACTGGGTTGCGGGATCGAAGCCAGGAACGCCGGGTACAGCCAGGCCTGCCTGCAGGGTCTCGAAGGCCGTGGCATCGACCACCCGCCCGAGTTTTCCCTTCTCGGCAAGCCGTGCACGGTACGCCCGCTGCACCTCGGCCTTGGGGACCGCCCCGCCGGGCGTGGGCGGACGGCCACGGCGCCTGACAGGCTGAATGGGCGGATTGCCGTCTGGGGTGCTCTTCAGCGTGCGCCCATTTAAGGCAACGCGTACAGCAGCATAGTGGATATCAAGAACGCGTGCTCGAAATTCAGCGGTGCCATCACATGCTCATGACTTGGCAACGCGTTCTCATAATATTGTGACGCTCGATCCCTGCATGCATCGTGGTCGCAGACTCTGGCGTGGATCGAGACCGTGAATTGATATTCGTTTCCCGTCCAGCGCAACCTGTGCCCGTACCAGTCATTGGTCGCCCTGGCCGGCATTGATCTCCCGCCGGTCAGGGGCTTTCTCGGACGTCAGGCATATGCAGATTACTCGGGCGACGACGGGTTCGGGCTGGTTTGCCCGGCTGCTGGAGGAATGGCGACGTTGGCGCTGGCGTCAACGGCACAAGCGCTGGCATGTGGACCGCGAAGAATGACTGCGCTGACCACATGCCAAATCCAGGCCCA
>DASQVN010000040.1:0-3254 GCA_035640755.1 Rhodopila sp. | reverse complement strand
TGTGCCTTGTTGTCGGCTGCCGCCTTCGGGGACATGAGACGAACGATTTCAATCTGACGCTGCCCGAGAACATCGTGCAGATCGACAGTGATGCCGGCGCGAACGGCCGCACCTACGCCAGCAGGTATTTCGTGTGCGGCGACGCCAAGGCCACGCTGGAGGCGCTGGTCAACCGGCTGGAGGGCCGCCTGCGCGTTGCACCGGGCTATATCGATGAATTCGCCGAACTGAAGCGCACCGCCCAGCGGGCGTTCATCGATACGCTGGGTGTCTACGGCACGTTCAGCAAGCAATTGCGCGAGGTGATGCCGAGAGACGCCATCTGGGTACGGGATGTCACCCAAAGCAATACGACGTGGGGCAACCGTATCTTCCCGATCTACAACCCTCATCAGAACGTCTATCCGGTAGGTGCCGGAATCGGCCAGGGCCTGCAGCTTGGCATCGGCGCCGCTGCGGCTGCGGGTGGCCGCAAGACCGTTGTCATGACCGGCGATGGCGGCTTCTTCCTGAACGTCGGGGAGTTGTGGACGGCCGTTCAGGAACAGCTGGACATGGTCGTCATCGTCATGAACGACCGGGGCTACGGCGTGATCAAGCGTATTCAGGATGCGACCGCGCAGGGGCGCCGTTTCTATGCCGATCTGCAGTCGCCGGATATCGGCAAGCTCGCGGCGCTGTCGGATATTCCGTATTTCCGGTGCTCGCATGCCGATACGTTTGGCGATACGGTGGCCGAGGCGCTGGCAATCAAGGGGCTGACGATGGTGGAGGTGGACATGACGGCAGTGGGCGAGTTCCCACCCTACTATCCGTTCAACCAGAAGCCTGCCGCCTGATCGGCATGATGCACGCGGGACTGGGCCTGGCCTCGCTGCTGTTGCTGGCATTCCTGTGCAGCGAGGACTGGCGCCGGATCCCATGGCGGGCCGTGTTCGCCGGCGTGGCGCTGCAGATCGGCCTCGCCGTGCTGCTGATCGGCCTGCCTGGCACGGGCCGGGTGCTGTTCTGGCTGAATGACGGGGCCGAGGCGCTGAACAAGGCCACCCTGGCCGGCACGCAATTCGTCTTCGGCTATCTTGCCGGCGGCACCCTGCCGTTTGCCGAATCACACCCGGGTGCCAGCTTCATCCTCGCATTCCAGGCCTTGCCGTTGGTGCTGACGATCAGCGCGCTGGCCTCGCTGCTGTTCTATCTGGGGATACTGCAGCGGATCACCGCCGCCTTCGCCTGGGTGCTGCACGGAGTCATGGGGATCGGCGGTCCCCTGGCACTGGGCGCCGCGGTGCACGTGTTCGTCGGTATGGTGGAGGCGCCGTTGCTGATTCGGCCCTACCTGCTGCGCATGCAGCGGGGTGAGCTGTTTGCGCTGATGACCTGCGGCATGGCCGGCGTCGCCGGCACGGTGATGGTGATCTATGCCTCATTCCTGTCGTCGTTGGTGCCAAGTGCCCTGGGCAATATCCTGATTGCGTCGATCATCAGCACGCCGGCCGGACTTGCGGTGGCGGCGCTGATGGTTCCGTTCGACAGCAGTGAGCGCGGCGGGGGCCAGTTGGTGATGGAGGACCCGCCGGTCAGCACGATGGACGCGCTGGTGAAGGGGACGATGGATGGCGTGCCGGTGCTGGCGGCGATCATTGCTGTGCTGCTGGTAACCGTTGCGCTGGTCACCCTGCTGAACATGGCGCTGAGCCTATTGCCGGCGTGGGGCGATGGGCCGGTAACGCTGCAACGGATCTTCGCGCTGCCTTTCCGCCCAGTGATGTGGCTGATCGGCGTGCCCTGGGCCGAGACGGCTGGCGCCGCGTCGTTGATGGCGACCAAGACGGTGTTGAACGAATTCGTCGCCTACCTGAACTTTTCCACCCTGCCGGCGGATACGTTCTCGAAGCCGACGCGCATGATCCTGACCTATGCGCTGTGCGGCTTCGCGAATTTCGGCAGCCTGGGCATCATGGTCGGCGGCCTGGGCGCCATGGTGCCGAGCCGTCGGGCGGAGATCATGGGGCTGGGGCTGCGGACGATCCTGTCAGGCACGATCGCGACGTGCATGAGCGGGGCGGTCGCGGGGGCATTGGCGGGGTAGGCTGCTACTCACGGAGTGTCTGATCACATTGCTGGAAGCACCCGGACACCTGCCTGCTGCGCCGCCTGCCGAAGCTGTGCGTCCAATGATGCCAGGGGAAGGTCGAGGCGCAGTGCCAGTTCCAGGTAGCAGGCATCGTAGACCGTCAGGTGTCGAGCGGCGGCCAGGCCGGAGATTGCGGTGAACGCCAGGGATGCCGTGCGGTCATCCACGTGGATCGGCATCTCCTGCAGGATGCCCAACGCTTGGGTGCGCTCCGCCAGGGTGATGCGCCCGCGGCGTTCAGCAGTCCATAGCACGTTCGCGGTCTCAATCGGCCACAGGGCAGGGACGGTCGCGCCGTGCTCCCCTATATCGGCCAACAATTGGTCAGTTGCCGGCGTATGCTCCCCGGGCAGGATCCAAGCGAGCGCAGCGGAACTGTCCAGCACGCAATGCACTATCGGCGGCCTTCGTCGCGCCAGGCTTTGAGCTCATCCCAGCTAAAGGTCTCACCACGCCGAGCGATTGTGTCGCGCAGGGTGCGCAGCCGGGTGGCAGCCTGGCGGCCCCGGTCGGAATCGGAGGCAACTGGAACGAGCCGCGCGACAGGCTTGCCGCGGCGGGTGATGGTCACCGCTTCCCCGGTCTCCACTCTGTCTACAAGTGCGCTCAGACGGTTTTTCGCGTCGAACAGGTTGATCGAATCCATGGTATGCATTTTTAGCTAGATAATATAGCTAGATATCTCCTGGCGCGTGTGATTGCAAGCTTTCAGCTACCCGAAAAACGCGGTGAGACAACGGAGCAGTTCCTGCGGCTGCTCCTCCGGCATCCAATGGCCGCAATTCTCGATTACCCCGCCTTGAACGTTCACAGCGAGGCGGCGCAGCGATTCCACGACTTCCATCCGCCGGCCCCAGGCGCGGTCCCCGCCAAGCGCGAGCACGGGCATCGGGAGTTTGAACCTTGCCGCGATGGCCATGTTGTCAGCAATGTCCTGCGGAATCGCACGGTAATAGGCGAAGCCGGCCCGCAGCGCGCCGGGCTGACGATAGATGCGCAGGTATTCGGCGATCTCTTCCTCGGTCAGCGGGCGGGCGCCGTAGTTGCGGTAGAACCAGCCGAAGTAGATGTCCTCACGTCCGGCAACCAGGGCCTCGGGCAGATCGAGCGTCTGGTGGAA
>DASQVN010000039.1:0-10395 GCA_035640755.1 Rhodopila sp. | reverse complement strand
ATCATCGGCCACAGCGACCTGAACGGTGCCGGCAAGGGGGGAGAGGGGCTGGCGCTGCACCAGTATCCGGACGGGCGGCGCGTGCTGTTCCTGGCGCATGAGGCCGAGCCGATGTGCGTCAGCATCATCGACGTGACCAGGCCCGAGGACCCGACGGTCATCGAGCAGATCCCCGACCCCGCGCCGCACCTGCGCTGCAACTCCCTAGGCCTGTCCGGCACCGTCATGGCGGTCGCGCACCAGAGCGATAAGCCGGGGCAGGACGGCGCCGGCATGGAGGTCTGGAGCGTCACCGACCCCGCGCATCCGCGCCGGATCAGCTTCTTCGACACATCGGGCCCGCATTCGCGCGGCGTGCACTACCTGTGGTTCGTTGATGGGCACTATGCCTATCTCTCGACGGGGGCCAGGGACTTCACGCCGCGCAACCCGCTCGACGACCAGTTCTTCATGATCGTCGATCTGAGCGACCCGGAGCATCCGAAGGAGACCGGGCGTTGGTGGCTTCCCGGCATGCGCGATGGCGACCAGGCGCCGCCGCCGCCGCGCGTTTCCATCGATTCCGGTGTGCGGATGCATACGCCGGTCGTGCCTCCCGAACGGCCGGACCGCGCCTATATCGGGTGGATCGACGGGGGCTGGGTGATCCTCGACATCAGCGACAAGGCGCACCCGAAGCTGGTGTCGCGCCGGTCCTGGCAGTCGCAGGATGTCGGCTTCGCGCATACCGTGGTGCCGATCCCGTCGCGCAACCTCGCGATCCAGTCGGAGGAGGCGGTGCAGGCCAACTGCAAGGACTGGCCGAAGCGCGACTGGGTGTGGGACATCTCAGACGAGCGCAAGCCGTTCGTGCTGGCCGCGCTGGCGCCGGGGGATATCGCCGCGCTGTGCAAACAGGGCGGGCGGTTCGGCGCGCACAACATCTACCAGAACCAGCCCGGCCCCACGGCGGCGCGGCTGACGCGGACCGTGGTCGGCAGCTTCTTCAACGGCGGCGTGCGGATCTACTCGATCCTGGATGCGCGCGCGCCGCAGGAGATCGGGCACCTGATCGAGGCACCGCCGCCTGGCAACGCCACGCACAGCATCCAGATCAACGACATGTATGTCGATGAGCATGGGCTCATCTACGCCAATGACCGGCTGACCGGCGGCCTGGACATCATCCGCTACAGCGGTTCCGTTCCGCTTGAGTAACACGTGCGTGCCTCCGCGCGGTTGCCTGATCCACTTGGACGGCGGCAGGCGTTGGGGTGCCGAAGCTGCTTCTGCAACTCATTCTCATCATTACGGTTTCCACTTGACTGCGCCTGGTTCCCGGCCACATTCCCGGCCATGCGCAATTTCTCTGATCTCACGGAACGCGAGATCCTCGCGCTGGCCATCGCCAACGAGGAGGAAGACGGGCGTATCTACCTGGATGTTGCCGAAGGTCTGCGTGCCGACTATCCCGCCAGCGCCAAGGTGTTCTCCGAGATGGCGGCCGAGGAGGCCGACCATCGGCACCAGTTGCTCGAGGTGTACCGGCAGAAGTTCGGCGAGCATATCCCGCTGATCCGCCGGCAGGACGTGCGCGGGTTTCTGCATCGCAAGCCGGTCTGGCAGATGCTGCCGCTGAACCTCGATGCGGTGCGCAACATGGCCGAGAGCATGGAGACCGAGACCCAGGCCTTCTACCGGCGGGCGGCGACGCGCAGCACCGACGTGACCATCCGCAAGCTGCTGGGCGACCTGGCGGATGCCGAGGTGCGGCACGAGCAGCTGGCCGAACAGCTGAGCGCCCAGAATTTGCCGGACAATGTGCGGCGGAACGAGGATGCGCAGGCGCGCCGGTCGTTCGTGCTGCAGGTGATCCAGCCGGGGCTGGCGGGGCTGATGGACGGCTCGGTCTCGACCCTGGCGCCGGTGTTCGCTGCGGCCTTCGCGACGCACAGGCCGTGGGAGGCCTTCGTGGTCGGACTGGCGGCGTCGATCGGCGCCGGCATCTCGATGGGCTTCGCCGAGGCGCTGTCCGATAACGGCAGCCTGACGGGACGCGGCGCGCCGCTGATCCGGGGCGCGATCTGCGGGCTGATGACCACGGCGGGCGGCATCGGGCACACGCTGCCGTTCCTGATCCCGAGCTTCTGGACCGCGATCATCGCCGCGATCGCCGTGGTGGTGATCGAACTGGCGACGATCTCCTGGGTGCGTTGGCGCTATATGGACACGCCGCCACTTTCGGCGACCGTGCAGGTCGCGTTCGGGGGCGCGCTGGTGTTCGCGGTGGGGATATTGATCGGGAGCAGTTAGCGCACCCGGCATCGCCGAACAACATGGCGGTCCATGTGGCCCGGGCGCATTTCGGCCGGCCCACAGGGTTCCGCGGCCAGGAGCCGTGGCGGGGGAGGCCGCCCCATGCGCACGCGGTGTTGCACCCGATCTCGAGCATTTGGGGGCACCGCGCCGGCAATCCTGTTGTCAATCCGGACGATATGCGGTTCATCCAGACCGAGGCGCGGGCGAGGCCCGTGCTTCGACAAATCGCTTGAGCGCGTGCGTCGCGCCGTCCGACCTGGCCGGAGATGATCACGCGCCAACAGGGAGAACTCCGCAATGCCGGCAGACATCACGCACAGCAATCCACCTTCGGTCCGCGCCCCGTCCGGCTATACCCATGCGATCGAGATCAAGGGCGACCAGCGGCGCCTGATCATCTCCGGCCAGGTCGGCATGGCGCCGGACGGCAGCGTACCGACATCGGGCGAGGGGCAGATCGCCCAGGCCTTCGCCAACCTGCGCGCGATCCTCGGCGCGCATGGCATGGGGATCGAGAACATCGTCAAGACCACCAGCTTCCTCACCGACCGGGGCCTGCTGGACGCGTTCCGCGCCTCCCGCTCGGCCGTATTCGGGGAACACGCGCCGGCCTCCACGCTGCTGTTCGTGGCCGGGCTGGCGGACCCGCGGTTCGTTGTGGAAATCGAAGCCGAAGCGGTGGCCTGAGCATGCAGCCGCTCCGCCGCAATACCGCCGGGGATGCGCTGCGCAGGGCGGCGCGCCTGTTCCGGGACCGGTCCGCGCTGGTGTTCGGCGAGCGGGACTGGTCGTTCAACGCGCTGAACCTCGCCGCGGACCGGGTGGCCGGGCATTTCGCGTCGCTGGGCCTCCGGCCAGGCGACCGGATCGCCGCCTATGGGCGCAATTCGGATGCGTACTACATCGCCTTCCTCGCCTGCCTGCGCGGCGGGTTCGTGCATGTGCCGGTGAACTACGCACTGACCGGGGAGGAGCTGGCCTATATCGTCGGCCAGTCGGGCTCACGGCTGGTCCTGGCCGGGGCGGGGCAGGATGCGAACCTGAGGGGCATCGACGTGGCCACGCTGCCGCTGGACACGCTGATCCCGGTGGCGCAGGACCCGGCGGCGCCGGCCGCGCCCGACCCGGAGCTGGATGACGAGAGCCTGGCGCAGATCGTCTATACATCCGGTACGACAGCCGCGCCGAAGGGGGCGATGATGTCGCACCGGGCGATGATGTCGCAGTACTACTCGGTGATCCATCACATGGACTTCGCCGAGTCGGACCGCGCGCTGGCCGCACTGCCGCTGTATCACACGGCGCAGACGCACGCCTTCACCACGCCGCAGCTTCTGGTCGGGTCGCGCACCATCCTGATCGAGGCGCCGGCGCCCGAGCTCGTGCTGCGGCTGATCGAGCAGGAGCGGATCACCTCCTTCTTCGCGCCGCCGACGGTGTGGATCAGCCTGCTGCGCCACCCGGATTTCACGGCGCGCGACCTCACCTCGCTGGCGAAGATCTACTACGGCGCCTCGATCATGCCGGGGCCGGTGCTGCAGGAGCTGCGGCAACACCTGCCTCGGGTGGGCTTCTACAACTGCTATGGCCAGACCGAGATTGCGCCGCTGGCGACCGTGCTGCTGCCGCATGAGCATGACGCGCGCCCGGCCTCCTGCGGGCGGCCGTGCATCAACGTCGAGACCCGTGTGGTGGACGCCGACATGAACGACGTGCCGCCCGGCACGCACGGCGAGATCGTCCACCGCTCCCCGCATCTGCTGACGGGCTACTGGGAGAAGCCCGAGGAGACCGCGGCGGCGTTCGCCGGCGGGTGGTTCCACTCCGGCGATGTCGGGTATTTCGACGAGGACGGCTATCTCTACATCGTCGACCGCATTCGCGACGTGATCAACACCGGCGGGGTCCTTGTCGCCAGCCGGGAGGTCGAGGAGGTGCTGTTCACCCATCCCGCGGTTTCCGAGGTTGCGGTCGTAGGGCTGCCCGACCCGAAATGGATCGAGGCGGTCACCGCCTTCGTCGTGCTGCGCCCCGGTCACGCGGCGGGGGAGGAGGCGCTGATCGGCCACGCCCGCGCGCACCTGGCGGCCTACAAGCTGCCCAAGAGGGTGCTGTTCGTGGACAGCCTGCCGCGCAACACGGCGGGCAAGCTGCTGAAACGCGAACTGCGCAAGCAGTACAGTGAGGGCGCGACCGCTTGACGGCGGCAGTTACACGTTGGATTGCGGCGGGAACACGGGCCGCCGCTTTTCCAGGTGCGAGGCCACCCCCTCCTTCACCTCCGGCCCGGCGAAGCCCATGAACTCCAGCGCCAGCGAGGCGTCGAACGTCGGCCCCATGGCGCGCAGCCAGTTGTTCAGCGCGTATTTCGTCCAGCGGATGGCGCTCTGCGCGCCTTCGGCGAGGCGGGCGGCGAGCTCGACCGCCTTGCCGTCAAGCTCTGCGTCCTCGACCGCCAGGCTGATCAGCCCGATCCGTTCGGCTTCGGCGCCGAGAACCTGGTCGCACAGCAGCAGGTAGTACTTGGCCTTCGCGAGCCCGCATAGCAGCGGCCAGATGATGGCGGCGTGGTCGCCGGCGGCGACGCCGAGGCGGGTATGGCCGTCGATGATCCGGCAGTCCTTGGTGGCGATCGAGATGTCGGCCAGAAGGCCGCACACCAGGCCGGCGCCGACGGCGACCCCGCGCATGGCGCTGACCACCGGCTTGCCGCAGTTGATCACGTTGTAGACGATGTCGCGCGCTTCCCGCCATTGCCGGGTGCGGGCGTCGAAGTCGTTGATATTCTCCTGGACCATGGCGAAGTCGCCGCCGGCCGAGAACACCTTGCCGGCGCCGGTCAGCACGACGGCATTGATCGCCGGGTCGCGGTCGATGTCGCGCCATATCTCCGCCAGTTCGGCGTGCAGGACGGCGTCGGCCGTGTTCATCCGACCGTTGTCCATGGTGACGCGCAGTACCTTCGGGTGCGGCCGGTCGAAGCGCAGGCGTTGATACCGGGCGTACGGATCGCTCATGATGATTCCCCCTTCGGCTCGGCATCCCAGCACGGCCCGCGCAGGAAGGCGACTCGGGGAGTGTGCCCATGGTGGGCGTCAGCGCGATGGGTCCCGGCGGTCACGTCCATGCCGGCTTCGAAGGCAAGCTGCCGAGCCGCGGGGATTTTGTCGCGCGCGGGCTGCCGGAATCGTTCCTGGCGCCGTGGCGCGGCTGGATGGATGGCGCGCTGTCCGCCGCCCGCGCCGCGCTGGCCGGCCGATGGCAATCCGTGTGGATGGAAGCGCCGGTCTGGCATTTCGTGCTGGGGGGCGGCGTGTGCGGGCCGGATGCGGTGATGGGACTGTGGTTTCCCAGCGTCGATCAGGCCGGCCGGCACTACCCGCTGACCGCTGCTGCGGTGCTTGAAGGCCGCGCCGCCGCCCCGGCGATCGAGGCGGCGTCGGCTTGGCTGCAGGCGGTGGAGGCACCGGCGCTGGATGCGCTGGCCATGGATCATGCCCCCGATACCCTGCTGGCGGCGATCCAGGCGGTCCCGATTGCCGATTCCCGTGCGGCTCCCCCTGGGGCGTCACGCGGCGGCTGGTGGTGGACGGATGGCGCGCCGCTGGTGCCGGGCGTCTGCCTGAGGATGGACGCCCTGCCGGACCCACCGGTCTTCATCCGCATGCTGGATGCGGGGTACGAGCCAGCCTGATGGGGCGTCAGGCGCCGAGCCGCCATCCCACGTTGCTTGCGACTTTCTCGAAGAAGCTGGTCTCGTAGGCCTGCTCCGGCGACTGGCGGACCATCTCGTCCAGCTTGTGCGCGTCCTCACCCACCAGGATCCGCCAGCGGTCGGCCTTCACGCCGTCGAGGATGATCGTCGCGGCCTGGGCGGCGGAGGTTGGTGCGTCCTCCTGGAATCGGCGCGCCCGCTCTGCGATGCGGAGGCGGATTGCGTCGTCGGAGATGGCCAAGGTGTCGGTTCCTGCTGCGGCCAGGCGCGCGCGCACCTGCGCGATCTCCTGCGCCGTGATCTCGTCCGAGTCGGTGTTGTTCTGGATCCGGCGCGAATTGGCAACGATCGAGGTGCCGATATGGCCCGGCATGACGACCGAGCATTTGACGTGCGGGGCGTTCAGGCGGAGGTCGGTGATCAGCGCCTCGGTAAAGCCCTTCACGGCGAATTTGGCGGCGGAGTAGGCCGTGTGCGACACAAGCGGGCCGATCGACGCCCAGAAGCCGTTGACGCTGCTGGTGTTGATGATGTGCGCCTCATTCGCCTGCTGCAGCATTGGCAGGAAGTGGCGGGTGCACAGATAGACGCCGCCCCAGCAGACGTTGAACGTCCGTTCCCATTCCTGGCGGCTGTTGGCGATCATGCTGCCGCCGCCGCCGATTCCGGCGTTGTTGAACAGCAGGTGGATACGGTCGGTCTGCTGCTGTTCGGCGACCTCGGCGCGGAAGCGCTGGACCTGCGCCTCGTCAGAGACGTCGGCGATGTGGGTGGTGATCCGCAGCCCCTGCGGCAGGCGGCCCTGTTCGCACAGGCGTTTCGTTTCGGCCATGGTCTGCGCGGAGACGTCGCACATCGCGACGTTGCAGCCCTCCGCGACGAGCTGGCGGACCAGCTCGCGCCCCATTCCGGTGCCGCCGCCCGTGACAACCGCGATCCTGCCGGCAAAATCCTTCATTGGTTCCCTCCCTGAGTGCCACGGCAGCTTACCGGGGCACGGCACCTTCGGCGAGATGATGTGTGTGACTCACGGTTTCCGGCGGACCCGCCTCAACCGATCACGCGCTACCGCACCGCGCGTACCGCCCCGGGCCGGTCGCGGTGGCCCGACAGCTCTGCCCCGGCGCCGGGGGCGAGCCGTGTGGCCAGCAGCGGCGCCAGGAACGAGACGGCGGAGACGAACAGGAACGCTGCCGAGAAATCCGGGAGCTGCGCCACCCTGTGGTGCGTCACCGTGATCGAGGCGGCGAGTGCCGCGGCGGACACGGCGATGCCCAGCGTGAGCGACATCTGCTGGAAGGTCGTGTAGAAGCTGGTCGCCGCGCTCATGTCCTCCCGCGGGACGTCGGCATAGGCGATGGTGTTGTAGGCCATGAACTGCAGCGACTGGAAAAAGCCGTTGGTGACCAGCACGGCGTAGATCAGGGGCAGCGGCCAGCCGGGCCGGAACGCTGCGCTGACGGCGATCAGCGACGTGGCGAGGGCGCCGATCCAGGTGAGGACGTTGCGGAACCCAAACATCTTAAGGAAGAACGGCGCAACCCCGCGCATCGCCAGCGAGCCGATCGAGCTGATGAAGGTGATCAGGCCGCTCTGCACCGCCGAGAGGCCAAAGCCGAGCTGGAACATCATGGGCATGAGGAAGGGCATGGCGCCGACCGCGATGCGCGAGAGCGATCCGCAGACCACCGAGGCGCGGAACGTGTCGATCCGCAGCAGCCGGAAATCGAGCATCGGGCGGGGGTGCCGGCGCGCGTGCCGGACGTAGGCGGCCGCGGCGGCGATTCCGGTGCCGATCAGCGCGCCCACCGTCTGGAGGGAGCCGACGCCGCGGCTCGCGACCTCGATCCCGAACATGAGGCAGGCGAGTGCGGTGCCCGAGAGCACCAGGCCGCGCAGGTCGAACAGGGTACGCGCGGGCTCCTTCATCTCATCGATGAAGATCGTGACGAGGATGATGCCGAGGATGCCGATCGGTACATTGATATAGAAGATCCAGTGCCAGGACAGGTAGGTGACAATGAAGCCGCCGACCGGCGGGCCGACGATGGGGCCGATGGTGGCCGGCACCATCAGCCAGGCCATCGAGCGCACCAATTCCTGCTTCGAGACCACGCGCAGCATGACCAGGCGGCCGACCGGGGACATCATGGCGCCGCCCGCGCCCTGCAGCATGCGTGCGGCGACCAGGGCCCACAGGGTCGGTGCCTGCGCGCACAGGATCGAACCGACAGTGAACAGACCGATAGCGGAACGGAATGTCGAGCGCGCGCCGAAGCGGTCGGCGATGCGCCCGCTGGCGGGGATGAACATGGCCAGCGTGAGCAGATAGGCGGTCAGCGCGACGTTCATGCGCAGCGGATCGACGTTGAAGCTGCGCGCCATGGTTGGCAGGGCTGTTGCCAGGACGGTGCCGTCGAGTTGTTCCATGAACATTGCGCTGGCGACGATGAGCAGGACGGTGCGGGTGCGGCGCCGATTGGCGGCAGGCGGCTCGGAAACGTTCATGGGTTGCAGCGTATCGCAGGATTCGGCACCGGCTGAAACGGTATCGGAAGCGCACCTCGGCTGCGGCAGGGGCAACTCTGGCGGGATTGCCAGGCGTGCGAGACGCGGCGAAGCTGGCTCCATCGCCTCGACCGATCACGCGCCAACGTCTGAGCGCGTGATCCGCGGCTCGTGACGTGGCGCCCTCAACCGATCGCGCGATAGGAGGAATCCCCTGTGTGCAGCCCCACTGGCCCGCTTTCCGGCATCCGCGTCATCGACGTCACCACCGTGGTTCTCGGCCCGTTCTGCACGCAGACCCTGGGCGACATGGGGGCTGATGTGATCAAGGTGGAAGCGCCACAGGGGGATTCGACCCGGTTCATCGGGCCGAGCCGCGGGGCGGGGATGGGGAGTTATTTTGCGAATCTGAATCGAAACAAGCGCAGCCTGGTGCTGGATCTGAAGAAGCCGGCGGCGCGGGACGCGCTGCTGCGGCTGGCCGGGACGGCGGACGTGTTCGTGCACAACATGCGCATCGGCGCCGCGCAGCGGCTGGGGCTGGACTACGCCAGCCTGTCCGCCGGCAACCCGCGGCTGGTCTATGCGTGCGCGAGCGGCTTCCGCCAGGGCAGCTCGATGCAGGAGTTTCCGGCCTATGACGACCTGATCCAGGGTGTGTCGGGCACGGCGGCGCTGAATGCCGGGCCGGACGGGGCGCCGCGCTATTTCCCCTCGGTGCTGGTGGACAAGCTGACCGGCGCGACGCTGGCCTCGATGATCGGCATGGCGCTGTTCCACCGCGAGCGCACGGGGCAGGGGCAGGAGGTCCATCTGCCGATGATGGAGACGATCCTGTCGTTCATGCTGGTGGAACATCTGTGGGCCGGCACGCTGGGCGAGCCCGAGAAGGGGCTGGGCTATCCGCGGATGCTGACGCCGCACCGCCGGCCGTACCGAACCCGGGACGGCTACATCAGCGTGATCGCACACAGCGACGCGCAATGGGCGAAGCTGTTCGAGGCGATGGGCGTGCCGGAGCTGAAGGACGACCCGCGCTTCAACTCGGTGCCGGCGCGGAGCGCGAACATCGATGCGGTGTACGCGACGCTGACCGAGGGGATGCAGCGGCGCACGACCGATGAGTGGCTGGCCGAGTTGCGGCCGGCTGACATACCGTGCGGCCGGGTTGCGGGGCTGCAGGACCTGCCGGCTGATCCATACCTGATCGAAACGAACTACTTTGAGGCCCATGATCACCCGACCGAGGGCAGGGTGGCGATTCCTGCGATTCCGGCACGGTTTTCGGCGACGCCGCCGAATGTGCACCGGATGTGGCCCGCGCTGGGGCAGCATTCGGGAGAGATCCTGGCGGAGGCGGGATACACGCACGCCGAAATCGCGCAGATTCTGACGGAATAGATGCCGGCATCATCACAGTGGCGTTTCCGCACTATTTTCAAAGCGACGTGATTTTCTAGGTCGCAACACTCCCGCCATTATTGGGCGGGCGGAAATGGGGCAGTCCGGCTCTGCCTGCCATCCGCGTGAGGTGGATGCATGACTGTCCCGCGCTTCTGACAGTGACAACCCAAAAACAGAGTGCCTGACGGCGGTTCGCGGTCAGAACTGCCGGCCGGGCGCCTGTGCTTTCTACCTAAAGGGATACAGATGGCGACCATTAACTGGAAAAGCCCGACGGGCGGCGATTGGGGTACGGCGGCCGCATGGGATACGGGCGTGCTGCCGGCTGCCGGCGACGACGTCGTGATCGACGCGGCGAATCCGACTGCCGCCTATACCGTAACGGTTGCGGCCGGGGAGACGGTGACGATCAACAGCCTGACGCTGAACGCGCCGGGCGACGGCACCAACCAGACCCCATATGTGGGCGC
>DASQVN010000038.1:0-5000 GCA_035640755.1 Rhodopila sp. | reverse complement strand
CGGCACCGCGCGCCCTCGCGGCACTGCCCCTGAAGATCAAGGATGGAAAGCCAGAAGTGGCGGGAGGTTTCATCGGGAAAGTCGGCATGGACCAACCGGCAATGTGATTGCCGGCGCGCAGGCCCGGCGCACAGGAAGAGTCTGGCGGCTGCGCGCGAGGACGATACCAACGTCGCACGGACATCAATGATAAATCACGAAGGGAAAGTCACATGGGTGGAAGCAGGAAAGTTCTTCTCGCCACAGCCGCCGCGGCACTGCTGGGCGGGCTTGGTCTCACCGCCGCCATGGCCGGCGAGGTCAGCAACTACAGCCCGGTCACCCAGCAGCGCCTGGAAAACCCCGAGCCCGGCAACTGGCTGCTCTACCGCCGCACCTATGACGGGCACGGCTACAGCCCGCTGAAGCAGATCAACGCGCAGAACGTGAAGGACCTGGTGCCCGTCTGGACCTTCTCCACCGGCGTGGGCGAGGGGCATGAGGCGCCGCCGATGGTGAACAACGGCGTCATGTATGTCGCCACCCCCTACGGCCAGGTGCTCGCCCTGGATGCCAAGACCGGCGACCTGATCTGGCGCTACAAGCACAAGCTGCCGGAAGACCTGTTCCAGTTGCATCCGACCAGCCGCGGCGTCGCCATGTACGGCGACAAGCTCTATCTCGCCGCGACTGACGACCACCTGATCGCCATCGACGCGAAGACTGGCAAGGAAGTCTGGAACACCAAGGTACAGGACTACCAGAAGGGCCAGTACATGACGCTGGAGCCGCTGGTGGTGAACGGCAAGGTGATGGTCGGCGGCTCGGGCGGTGAATTCGGAGTCCGCGGCTATGTCGCCGCCTTCGACGCCGAGACCGGCAAGGAGCTGTGGCGCACCTACAGCATTCCCGGCCCCGGCGAGCCCGGCCATGACACCTGGCAGGGCGATCAGTGGAAGACCGGCGGCGGCTCCGTCTGGATCACCGGCACCTACGACCCGAAGCGCAACATTGCCTACTGGGGCGTCGGCAACGCGGCCCCCTGGCCCGGTGACCAGCATCCCGGCGACAATCTCTACACCAGCTCGACCATCGCGCTGAATCCGGATACTGGCAAGATCGTCGGGTTCCACCAGTACCACCAGAACGATTCGTGGGACTGGGATGAGATCGACTCGCCGCTGCTGATGAACATCACCCAGAACGGGCAGACGTTCGATGCTCTGGTCCATCCGGCCCGTGACGGATACCTCTGGGTCCTGCGGCAGGACGACAACGGCATCCATTTCGTCTCCGGCAAGCCGTTCGTCGGCCAGAACGCCTTCAAGGGCCTGACCGAGGAGGGCCGCCCGATCGTCGATCCGGCGCACACGCCGACGACCGGCAAGGACGTGTCGTTCTGCCCCTCGCTCTGGGGCGGCAAGGACTGGCCGGCGTCGGCGTATAACAACGACACGAAGCTGCTCTACATCCCGGCCAACAACAACATGTGCGAAACCCTGAAGGGCGTGAAGCAGCAGCTCGTCGTCGGCCAGCTCTGGCTCGGCGCCGACGCCGACAACGCCAAGCTGATGCCTGAGAACAAGGACAAGCATGTCGGCGAACTGCAGGCCTGGGACCCGGCCACCGGCAAGGAGGTCTGGATGCACCCCTTCGTCGGCTCGCAGCTCTTCGGCTCGGTTTTGACCACGGGCGGCGACCTGGTCTTCGCGGGCGGCACCAATGACCGCATGTTCCGCGCGTTCGATGCCAAGACCGGCGACCTGCTGTGGCAGCAGAAGACCAACTCCGGCATCATGGGCATGCCGGTGGCGTATGAGGTGGATGGCACCGAGTACATCGCCATCCAGTCCGGCTGGGGCGTCGATGCCCAGCGCATCCAGGACATGCTCGCCAAGACCGACCTGAAGCTCGATCCCGACGTGCCGCAGGGCGGTGTCGTCTGGGTGTTTGCCGTGAAGCGCTGATATCGCTCGGGCTGCACGCCGGTGTATTAACGACTGCCATGTGCCCCTTCGCCGCCGCGGAGGGGCACACGTTTACGGGAAGTAATGTACACCTTTAAGGGTGCATCACAGACCGGGCCGCCGCTGTGGGCAAGGATCTGTGTCGATGCTTGAGGCGCAATGGGTGAGGACATCGGCCGATTGTCAGCTCTCCCTCCTTTTGCAGGTCAAGCCGACAACCCATGCCTCCTGACATTTGCAGGCTTAGGCTTCGATAGATGCCGTCCCGTTGCGGCCGTCACGAAGCTTTCTCCATGTCCCATCCCAAAGGGCGATTCGAGCCTCGATGCTGCTGCGTGCGGCATACATGGCTCGTTCGGCTACATCCGGTGAGTTTGCGACCAGGTGCTCAAGCAACTCCCGCCCCATGGGGCCATGGCTATCGCCATCCATTTCGATATGTCGATCGATGTAATAGATGAAGTGGCGCAATCTATGGCGGTCGTGCTTAGCGCCGCAAAGCGCGCTCAGTAACCGGCTGAACATATCCGGGATGATGTCCTCACGACCATAAAAGAATGCCGCCAAAACCTCCTCGGTCGTCCCTGTATTGGCTAGCGCCATCGTGTGCGCAACAAAGGCGTGCACGTGTCGCGGCAGGCCGATCCTTGTCAGGACCACCTCGACCGGAAGGCCGGCCCGCACCATCGCGCAGAAGGTGTCGAATTGTTCAGTGCTGGCGCCGACCTCCTTCATCGCGCGGAGATAAAGCTCGAGGTGGCTGATATATGATCCATCCGGATCAACATCCGTCTCTTCACCCATCACGATGTCATTGATCAACCGGGCTGCCCTGGCATCCTTCACGGGAACCCACGGCACCCTGATGCAAGTCATGTCTTGTTGAAGACGCTTCAGCAGTGACATGAAGTCCCAGACAGCAAACACGTGATCTTCCATAAAGCGCCTGAGATCCCCGACGGAAATGACGTCCGTATAGAGCGGATGACCCAGCAGAGCCTCCCGCAGATGGTCGAGCCGGTCAGTCACATCGTTCAGCATCTTCTAACGCTCCAGCTCTGCAGGCGATGTGCGGCGGGGATGGTGGCTTGGTTGTTGGTCGTGCATGGGCCCTCCTACACTCTGTTGGCCGTTCGAGAACGTGAAGCCTGCGCATTGCAGCGGTATTTCTGCAGCGCAGAACTTAGTTACCGCCGCAATATGATGAACGATCCTTCATAGCAGGACGCTCTGACGCCACCGGGTGAAGGTGCCGTGCTGATGAGGTCGCGGCGTCGGCAAGCCAGTATGTCAGCTCGGGACGGCCGAATAGCAGCGCTGGGATCGACACGGTCGCGCTCTGGCCATGCCGAGTTGCCGCACGGACCGCATGGTCGCGTTTCCATAAACTTCTGCGGGCCGCCGAGGCTGGGAGCGTCGCAATGTCGGCCGATGCTGGATGCCAAGACGTGAGCGGCCCCGCCTCCAGACCTGCGTTTCAGCAGTAACCTAATTCCGTTCTCCTGAAATGCCCGCGCAATCGTGCGGCGATATTCATGCTGTCATTAAACTTGGCCTGCGGCTGGTAGGGCTCAGGAAAGGCAGACTGGTGACACAAGGTCGGTGAAACGCGGGGAGATTAAGTGTTCGAAACCCTGAAACGGCATCCGCTGGAGGTCCTTTACCATGTCTTCCGGAACCCAATGGATGCGATGAGCGCCCTTAGCGAGGAAATCTCGTCCCGCTTTGAAAAGAACGATGGCATCGGATACGACCCCGACTTGGATTGGGAGCCGAAGATCCGGCAGCTGCTTGGTATCGTGCCAGAGTATGCTCAGACCGAGTTCTGGCCCTTATGGGATGGTGTGGTCGGAGACTTGCGAGCACGAGGCCTCAAAGTCGGTCCCATTAGCTTTCACGGCTGGAACGACGGCGACGCGGGACTGGTTCGCGCCATCTGGACCTTAACCCGTCATTTACGTCCAAACATCGTTGTAGAGACCGGTGTTGCCCATGGCGTGACGTCGCGCTTCATCCTGGAGGCGCTTGAACTTAACGGTGCGGGTAATCTTTGGAGCATCGATTTGCCGCCTCTCAACCCGCTGACCCGTCGTGAGATAGGCGTCGCGGTGGACAGGCCACGATTGCAAGATCGCTGGACGTACATCGCGGGTACGAGCCGACGCAGGCTCCCGGTGCTTTTGTCCCAACTTCGCCGGGTCGACATGTTTATCCATGACAGCATGCACTCCGGCCGCAACGCAGCGTTCGAACTTGAGCTTGCGTGGAAGTATCTGAGTCCCGGTGGGGTGATCGTGGTCGACGACATCGATCTAAATTCGGCGTTCAGATGCTTCATCAGGCAACACCTGGGACACCCATCATTTGTATGTACCGCCGAGCCGATCAGCCCGGACACACGGCGATCCAATCAGAAAGGCCTTTTTGGTCTGATAGTAAAACTTGCTTCGAAGGGCGAACAGTAAACCGGCCGCGAACTGTTCTTGCCGCAGTGGTGAAGCAACAGGGCGCGGCGACAGCCGAGATTGCGCGCAACGTGCAGAAGGCGGCGCAGGCGACCGAGAATGTCGGCAGCAACATCGTCGGCGTCAGCCAAGCGGCGAGCGCGACGGGCGCCGCAGCCACCGAAGTGCTGGATGCCGTCGGCCAGCTCTCCCGCCAGGCCGAAAAGCTGCGCACCGAAGTCAACAGCTTCGCGGCGAGCGGGCGGGCGGCGTAGCGCGGCTACCCTTCGGCAACGCGGCGGGAGCTGAAGCTCCCGCCGCGTTGTGCTATCGCGTGTAGCCCTCCAGCTCGTCCTGGGCCCAGGAGACGACCTGGTCGATGGACTGGCCTTCGCGCAGCTTGGCAAAGATCTGATTGTGCACCGCGCGGTTGTAGATCTGTACCGCGACCTCGGGCGTTGCCTCGGATGCGGTGAGTGAGGGTTGCTGTCCGCTCGCGGCCCGGATCGGATAGTTGTAGACGGTGCCCTTCGGCGGCTCGACCTCTTGCCAGACCTTGAAGTCGGTCAGCTTGGCGTAGGGTGGCAGGTCGTAGCCCTCACTGGCGACG
>DASQVN010000037.1:0-10785 GCA_035640755.1 Rhodopila sp. | reverse complement strand
CCTGGCCTGGCCTGCCTTGAGCGCCGTTTCCATGCTGCGAAACCGATCCGGTGACACCTGAACTGGGATGATCCCGTCCGCTGCACGGATCTCCCAGCTGTATGGGGCGGAGCCGACGGTGACCCGGCGGACGACCACCCGAAGGTCGAGGCTGTTCATTCTCATCGCACTCGCGTCAGCCTCCTGCGGGACGGCGGAACTGGTGAAGGCCTGGCCGATGCCGCGGGCGAGGACGAAATGCAGGGTGCCGTCGCGCATCTTCTTGTCGCGGCGCATGTGGCTGATCAGCGTCTCGGCCGAGAAGCGGCGGTTCAGCATCGAGAGGTCGGCGGGCAAGCCGACGGCGGAGACATGGGCGATGACCCGTTCGGCGTCGACGGGCGGGCAGAGGCCGAGGCGGGCGGAGAGCTTGAAGGCGAGGCCGAGGCCGACGGCGACACCCTCGCCATGGAGCAGGCCGCCAGTGTAGCCGTACTCGGCCTCCAGCGCATGGCCGAACGTATGGCCGAGGTTCAGCAGCGCTCGGCCGTCGTTCGGCTTTTCCTCCCGCTCATCGTCGCCGACGACGGCGGCCTTGAAGGCGCAGGCGCGCTTGATCGCCTCGGCCTGGGCTTCGCGGTCGCCGGTGACGACGCCGTGGCCGTGATGCTCGCACCAGGCGAAGAAGGCGGCGTCGCCGATCAGGCCGGCCTTGGCGATTTCGGCGTAGCCGGCCTTCAGCTCGCGCGGCGGCAGGGTGGCGAGGGTGGATGTGTCGGCCAGGACCATCCTCGGCTGGTGGAAGGCACCGACAAGGTTCTTGCCGTGGCGGGTATTGACGCCGGTCTTGCCGCCGACCGAGGAATCGACCTGGGATAGTAACGTTGTTGGGATTTGCACGAAGGGTAGGCCGCGCAGGGTGGTGGCCGCGGCAAACCCGGCGAGGTCGCCGACGACTCCGCCGCCGAGGGCGATAATGGCGGTGCGGCGTTCGACCCTGCGTTCCAGGAGCTGGTCGACGACGTCGAGATAGGTGTCGAGGTTCTTGGTCGCCTCGCCTTCCCTGACGATGATGGTGCTGGCGTCGATGGCGGTTTCGGCCAGGCCCTGTGTCAGGGTGGGCAGGTGCAGGTCGGCCACGACGCGGTCGGTGATGATGACGGCACGCTTCTGCGGCAGACGCGGTGCGAGCAGGGCGCCGGCGCGGGACAGCAGGTCGTCGCCGATCACCACGTCGTAGCTGGTGCTGGGCAGGATCACATGCAGGCGCCGAGCGGGCCTGTATTGCATGAGGGCCTGGGTAACGGCGGTGGTGGTGTGATCGGGGTGCTCGTCGCCGCAATCGACGATAAGGTCGGCCTCGGCATAGACCGGGTAGCGCACCTGCATGAGGTGACGCAGCGTGTCCTCCCGGTCGCCGCCGTTCAGCAGGGGGCGGTTGTCGCGGCCGGCAACGCGGCGCACCAGGGTGGGTAGGGTGCAGCGGAGCCAGACGGAGACGGCCTCGGCACGGGTGATCTCGCGCGTTTGGGGGTCCATGAAGGCGCCACCGCCGAAGGCCAGCACCATGGGATCACCGGCGAGCAGGCGGCGGATGACGCGGCGCTCGCCGTCACGGAAGGCGGCCTCGCCATAGCGGGAGAAGAGTTCGGGGATGGTGCAGCCGGCGGCGAGTTCGATCTCCTGGTCGGCGTCGCGGAACGGCAGGCCGAGGCGCGCGGCGAGGCGGCGGCCGATGGAGGTCTTTCCGGCGCCCATGAGGCCGACGAGCACGATGCTGCGGCCGGCAAGAGCGTCGGGAAGCGGAATTGTCTCCCGAAGTGCGGTGTTGCGTGTCATAATTGTTGAGGCTAGCACACCGGACCGGCAGCAGGCGATGACCCTCATGACACCCATATGGGCGCCTTCTTGGGCACCCACTTGGACCCCAGTTGGACCCCACTTGGGGCGCTCCTTGGGCCAGCTCCCTGGACGACCCGGTGCGCGCAACCGAGTCGTCCAGAGGCATTGATGGCAGAGGCATTGATGGTCCGTATTTTCCTGTTCGTTGTCGCGCTGGGGCTTTTCCTGATGGCGGGCGGCATGGTGTATCTTGGGATGTTTCCCCCTACCCCGGCGCCGCATGCGGTGGAAAAGGTGGTGCCGAACGACAAATTTGCCGCGCACTGAGCGGAGAGTGGCAGTGGCGCGGACGGTACGGGCGCCGGGCCTGGATGCGGCGGCGCGGTCGTGACTGGCGAACTATCGTGACTGGCCAATCGTCGTGACGAGCTGCGGGGCGATTGGATCGTAGATGGACCGGCGGGTTGATGCGTTCCTGGAAATGCTGGCGGTGGAGCGGGGGGCGGCGCGCAACACGCTGCTTTCCTATGCCGCGGACCTGAACGACTTCGCTGCGTTCGCGGCGAGGCGGGGGTTCGGGGTGACCGGGGCGGACGCGGCGACGTGCCGGGAGTACATGGCGTCGCTGCATGAACGGGGGCTGTCGGCACGGACCGCCGCGCGGCGGCTGTCGGCGCTGCGGCAATTTCATCTGTTCCTGCTGAAGGATGGCGCGCGGGCGGACGACCCGACGGTGGAGCTGGATTCGCCACGGTTGCCGCAGCCGCTGCCGAAGCTGCTGTCGGAGGCCGAGGTCGATGCGCTGCTGGCGGCGGCGGTGGCGCGGCCGGGCCGTCCCGGCGTGATGGCGCGGGCGGCGCTGGAGCTGCTGTATGCGACGGGCATGCGCATCTCGGAGCTGCTCGCCCTGCCCCGTTCGGCGCTGGGCGCGCGGACCGAGGCGATGATCATCCGCGGCAAGGGAGGCAAGGAGCGGATGGTGCCGTTATCGCAGGCGGCCAAGGAAGCGGCGGCTGCGTTGCTGGCGATCGACAAGCACAGCCGGTGGCTGTTTCCCGGGCGCGATGCGGCGCAGCCGCTGACGCGGCAGGCGTTCTTCCTGATGCTGAAGCAGATCGCGCTGGATGCCGGGCTCGATCCGGAACGGGTCTCGCCGCATGTGCTGCGGCATTCGTTCGCGTCGCACATGCTGGCGCGGGGGGCGGATCTGCGCAGCCTGCAGGCGCTGCTGGGGCATTCCGACATCTCGACGGTGCAGATCTATACGCACACGCAGACCGAGCGGCTGCGGCGGCTGGTGGAGTCGAGCCATCCGCTGGCGGGCGGGATGAAGGCTGCGGAGGATCAGGATGCGGAGGATTTGGGCGCGGCGTCCTGACACGGAGGCAATGATCGAGCGGCTATGCCATGCTGCGCAGCCAGCTCCACCATGATGGCGTCTCGTTGCTGAGGCGCAGCAGGTCGGCGGCGAGGCCGTTGATGTCGGCGTTGGCCTGGTCGAGCGACGGGACGAGCAGACGGGCGTTGCCCTGTTTGTCGAAGACGTAGATGACCGAGCTGTGGGTGACCTGGTACTTGTCGGGGTCCGGGGATGGGTCGACGGTGTAGGCGATGCGGTAGCGCTTCGCCATGCGCGCGAGATCGTTGTCGCTGCCGCGCAGGCCGATGAACTGCGGACCGAACAACGAGACGTACTTGCCGAGCTCGGCGTTGGTGTCACGGCCGGGATCGACGGTGACGAACAGGAACCGCATGTCCTTCGCGGCGTCACCGAGCTTGGCGAAGGCGGCGGCGACGTTCTGCAGCGTCAAGGGGCAGACATCGGGGCAGAAGGTGTAGCCGAAATAGACCAGGGTCAGGTGGCCGCGGACATCGGCCTCGGTCACCGTGCGGCCGTCCGGCGTGGCCTGCATGCGGAATGCGAGCGCGGGCGAGGTGCCGGTCACGTTGTAGGCATGCCAGGACGGGGCGGTGCGTGCCGCAAGCGGCCAGGCGGCGGCGCCCACCAGCATGCCCAGACACCGGCGGCGGTTCATCGCCCGGGGCCGGTGATGGCGAACGGGGCCTCGACCTGGGCGCCGCCGGCGAACTGGAGGGTGACGGGTTCGGTGCCCTTGCCGCTGAGCAGCGCGCCACGGGGCTCCATGCACATCAGATGGTAGCCGCCAGGGGAGAACTGCACGGTGCCGCCGGGGGGAACGCGGACCGAGTCGACCATCTCCATGCGGGACATGCCGCCCTGGCTGGTGGTCCGGTGCAGCATGAGGCTGCCGCAGTCGGGGGCGCTGGCGCCGGTCAGGGCAAGCTGGGTCTGGCCCTGGTTCTTCAGGGTGAAGTAGCCGGCGGCGGGGCGGCCGGCCATGACGAATTGCATCCGGCCGGCCGTCACCGCGACATCCGGGCTGGCGGCGAGCGCGGCGGGTGCCAGCAACAGGAGGACGCTAGCGGCCTGTCCAGCTTGTCGAAGACATGCGGATGCCTGGCGCGATTTCGATATCATCCTTGGTCTTGCCTCCGGTCTGCCGATCCTCATTCAGACGTACGTTGTTCATGATCAGCAGGAATGCGATCGAGCTCATGAGGGATGAGGGCAGCCAGACGACGATGCCGCCGAGGTGCTGGTCGAGCAAGGCGGGCACCGAGGGGAGCAGGCGGCCGACCTGGTCGTACCAGGGATAGAGCGCGGCGGTGGTGAAGGTCAGGCGGGCGCCCATGATGAGCTGGGGGAACAGCACGGCGATGGTGGTGATGCAGCGCACGACGTAGCTGTGATATGCGGGCGGCGAGGGCCTCGGGTCAAGGACGAGGAACCAGAAGATCAGCCCGTCCAGTACCATGCTGGCGTTCATGACGGTGTAGAGCGCCGGAGACATCATCATGCGCGCCTGCAGGTCCGGCTGAAGCCAGAGCCAGATCAGGCCGACGAACATCACCGCCGCGACGATGGGGTTCAGCAGCACACGCAGCAGCAGGGTCACCGGACGCAGGCGAGCCAGGCGGGTGATCAAGGCCGGGGCGCCGCGGGCAAGCGTCTCCGCCGGCCAGGCCAGGGCAATCAGGAAAGGACCCAGATGGTGCATGCAGGCCTGCTGGATGCGGTTCAGCAGGAACATGTGGCGGGCTTCGTCGGCGAAGCCGGTCAGCGCCACGCCATAGATCACGGCGATGCCGGCCAGGAAGGCGGTGCGGCGCAGCCAGTGCGGCTGCCGGGCGGGCGGGGTCAGCAGCAGGCCGCGCACGTACCAGATCAGAGGGAAGGCAATGCCGAGGAACTCGACCAAGGAGAAGCTCGCGGGCAACAGGCCGGCGAGCCGGGTTGGACCAGACAGATCGGGGCCAGGCAGGTCGGGAACAGAGGGGGAAAGCTGCCACAGGACGAATCCCGCCGCGGCTGCCAGCGCCTCCGACAGCAGGGATGGGGCAGTCGGGGCGGAAGCAGGCTCGTTCATGCGGGGGAGCAACCGCGTGGATCGGCGGGTGACAAGTTACAAAGAGTTCACTCCCATGGGCGGGATTCGGCATGCGGCGCGTCACGGTACTGGACAGGGCGGCGAGCGGCAGCGCATAGGACCGCGGTCGAGGACTCGCGGACCCCATGGAGCCATCACCTACAGCACCGATGACGTATTCCAGACCATGATGTATTTCAGTCGTGCCAAGACCCTTGTGATCATGGCCATCTGCCTGCTGGGCGTGCTGCTGGGGGTGCCGAACCTGTTTCCGTCACCCGCGCCGTGGCTGCCGTGGCGGACGGTCCACCTTGGGCTGGATCTGCGCGGCGGCAGTTACCTGCTGCTCGAGGTCGACATGAAGGCGGTGCTGAAGGAGCGGCTGGAAAGCCTGACCGATGGCGTACGCCAGGCGCTGCGGACGCAGCAGATCTTCTATCAGACGCTGGAGGCGCAGCCGGACCAGGACCGGGTGCTGCTGCGCCTGCGCGACGCGACAAAGACAGATGCCGCCGTGGCGGCGCTGCAGCCGCTGATCAACCGTGACCCGAACACAGGGCAGCCGGACATGAGCATCGGCTCCAGCCCCGACGGGACGATCACGCTGACGCTGTCGGCGGCGGCGTTGGCGCAGCGGGCGACGGGCGCCGTGGACCAGTCGATCGAGATCGTGCGGCGGCGCATCGACGAGACGGGCGTGGTCGATCCGCAGATCACCCGGCAGGGGCAGAGCCGCATCGTCGTGCAGTTGCCGGGGGTGGGCGACCCGGACCGGATCAAGCAGTTGATCGGGCAGACAGCGCACATGACGTTCCGGCTGGTGGACGAGTCGGCCAATCCGGCGTCGGGCGGGCCGCCGCCGGGCGATGACTATCTGGAGATGCAGGACCGGCCGGGGCAGAAGATCGCGGTGCGCAAGCGAATCGACGTGGATGGCGCGGACCTGACGGATGCGCGGGCCGGCACCAACCCCGAGACCGGCGAATGGGTCGTGAACTTCACCTTCAACTCGGCCGGCGCCCGGCGCTTCGCCGATGTGACGCGGGCCAATGTCAATCACCGGTTCGCCATCGTGCTGGACAACAAGGTGATCTCGGCGCCGGTGATCCGGGAGCCGATCACGGGCGGTCGTGGGCAGATCAGCGGATCGTTCACCGCGGCCAGCGCCAACGATCTGGCGGTGCTGCTGCGGGCGGGTGCCCTGCCCGCGCCGCTGACGGTGGTGGAGCAGCGCTCGGTCGGACCCGAGCTGGGAGCGGACAGCATCCGCGCCGGTGCGATCTCCCTGTTCATCGGGTTCCTGCTGGTGGTTGGGTTCATGGGGTTCTTCTACGGGCTGTTCGGCTGGTTCGCGAACGTTGCCCTGCTGGTGAACCTGGTGCTCATGCTGGCGATCATGTCGCTGCTGCAGGCAACGCTGACGCTGCCGGGCATGGCCGGGATCCTGCTGACCCTGGGCATGGCGGTCGATGCCAACATCCTGATCAACGAGCGCATCCGAGAAGAGCAGAAGAACGGGCGGCCGCCGCTGCAGGCGCTGGAGCACGGGTTCAAGCGCGCCTACAACACGATCTTCGACAGCAATGCGACGGCGTTTTTGGCGCACGTGATGCTGTTCGTGTTCGGCACGGGTCCGGTGCGCGGGTTTGCCGTGACGATCACGGTGGGCATCGCGACATCGTTGTTCACGGCCTGGATGCTGACCCGGCTGCTGGTTTCCCGCTGGTATATCGTCACCCGGCCCAAGCTGTTGCCGGTTTGAGGTTCTGTTATGCTGATCAAGCCTCGGCTTCGTCTGGTTCCCGATGGCACCCGCATCCAGTTCATGCGGGGCCGGTTCATGGGCCTCATTGTATCGGCGCTGCTGTCCACCGCCTCGGTCGTACTGTTCTTCCATCCGGGGCTGAACCTGGGGATCGACTTCTCGGGCGGCGTGGTGATCCAGATCCGCACGCCTGGGCCGGCCGACTTTGGCCAGATCCGCACCGCGCTGGCGAAGGAGAATATCCCGGACCAGGGGGTGCAGCGTTTCGGTGACCCCTCGGATGTGCTGGTCCGGCTGGGTGTCACACCGAGTGAGCAGGCGACCCAGGCGGCGGTGGCGCGGGTGAAGTCGGCGCTGGAGCAGGGCGTTCCGGGGGCGACGGTGCAGCGCGTCGATGCGGTGGGCGCCAGCGTCTCAGCGGAGTTGTTCCGCAACGGGCTGCTGGCGCTGGGCATCAGCCTGGTGATGATCCTGGTCTATATCTGGTTCCGCTTCGAATGGCAGTTCGCGATCGGCGCGGTGGTGACGCTGGTGCTGGACGTCACCAAGGCGATCGGCTTCCTGGCGATCACGCGGATCGAGTTCGACCTGGTGATGGTCGCGGCGATCCTCACCATCCTGGGCTATTCCACTAACGACAAGGTGGTGGTGTATGATCGGGTGCGGGAAAACCTGCGCAAGTACAAGACGATGCCGCTGCGCGACCTGATCGACCTGTCGATCAACGAGACGCTGAACCGGACGCTGGGCACGTCGATGACCGTGTTCCTGGCCAGCCTGCCGCTGGCACTGTTCGGCGGCGAGTCGATCTCGGGCTTCGCGTGGGTGATGCTGTTCGGGATCGTGGTGGGCACGTCATCCTCGATCTTCATTGCCGCGCCGATCCTGCTGTTCCTGGGGGAGCATCGCCTGCGGCGGGATGCCGCGGCGCCGGCCGCGCCGAAGGTGACCTCGGCGCAGCGGCCGTGAGGCTGGGCCGGCGCCTCGTGCTGGCGGGCGCGGGGCTGGTAGGCGCGGAGCTGGTACTGGCGAGGACCGCTGCGGCGGCGCCGGCGGTGCATAGGGAACGGCGCCTGACCATGCTGCTGGGGCTGCCGGAGGGGTCCAAGCCCGACCGGATGGCGCGGGAGTTCCTGGCGTTCCTGGCGATGCGGCTGCCTGGGTGCGCGGTGGACGTGCGTAACCTGCCCGGGGATGGCGGGCGGACAATGCTGGCGGCGCTGGGCGCTGCCGGTGCCACGGATGGCGTGTTCGGATGGGTGAGCACCCCTACCCTCGCGGCCCGGGTCATCGACCGCGGCGATCCGTCGCTGATGCAGCGCCTCATGCTTCTCGGTCAGATCGCGCGGGAGCCGATCGCGTTTGTTTCGCTGGCGAGTGATCCGGCCGAGACGGTGCAGGACATCATCCGCCGATCGGCGGAGGACTGGGACGCCGTGCCGCTGGGTACGCCGGCGGCGGGGAGCCCGCCGTTCCTGGCCGCGCTGCGCCTGCAGGGGCTGGCGCAGACACGGCTGAATATCATCACATTCCCGTCGTCCGAAGCGGCGCTGCGAGCGGTGCTCGCGGGCAATGTCTCGGCGGCGGCGCTGGGGCTGTCGCGGGCTATCGGCGAGATACGCGACGGCGATCTGCACGCGATCGGCATTGCCGCCCGGCGTCGCTTCGGGCTGCTGCCGGATACGCCGGTGCTGGACGAGGGCGGCATTCCGCTGTCGGCGTTCATTCGCCGCGGGCTGGCGGTGCCGGCGGGCACGCCGGCCGGGTTCGCCGCCATGCTGGTGGATGCGGCACGCGCGGTGACCGATGATGATGAATTCCGGCGGAAGGCCGAGGCGGATGGATATTACACAGCCTGGCAGGATGGGGCGACCTGGCTCGAGGCGGCCGAGGCCGAGCGGACGATGCTGGCGGCGCTGTGGTCGACCGATCCGTGGCTGTGCTCGTCAGGGGAATAGTTTGTCGGCGCTTGGCTGTCGGACTCCGCGGTCCGTGCTACACCGGGGGCGGGATTGTGGCTGCCGTTGGAAGAGGAGGAACACCCATGCCTGAGACGCAACGCGCCGCGCCGGGGATGATGACTTCACACCCCCAACCGGGGACGATGACTACACTCCCTCAACCGGGGACGATGACGGACCGGAACCTGGCGCTGGAGCTGATCCGGGTGACGGAATCCGCGGCGATCGCGGCGTCGCGCTGGATCGGGCGCGGCAAGAAGAACGAGGCCGACGGGGCGGCGGTGGAGGCGATGCGCAAGGCGTTCGACGCCGTGGCGATCGACGGCACCGTGGTGATCGGCGAGGGCGAGATGGACGAGGCGCCGATGCTGTTCATCGGCGAGAAGGTTGGCTGTGGCGGGCCGCCGATGGATATCGCGGTCGATCCGCTGGAAGGCACGACGCTGACGGCGAAGGGCGGCCCGAACGCGATCGCCACGGTGGCGCTGGCAGAGAACGGGAATTTCCTGCATGCGCCCGACATTTATATGGACAAGATCGCGGTAGGCGGCGGGCTTCCGGATGGGGTTGTCAACCTGGACGATTCGGTCGGCAACAACCTGCGCAACCTGGCGCGGGCGAAACACTGCGATGTCTCCGACCTGGTGGCCTGCATCCTGGACCGCGACCGGCACAAGGAGCTGATCGCGAAGTGCCGTGAGGCCGGCGCGCGGGTGATGCTGATCAGTGACGGCGACGTGGCCGGTGTGATTGCCACCGCGATGCCGGACGCGCAGATCGACATCTATCTGGGTTCGGGCGGTGCGCCGGAGGGCGTACTGGCGGCGGCGGCGCTGCGCTGCGTCGGCGGACAGATGCAGGGACGGTTGCTGTACGAGTCGGACGAGCAGATCGAGCGGGTTCGGTCGATGGGGCACGCCGATCCAAGGCGGTGCTTCACCTGCGAGGAGATGGCGAAGGGCGACGTGATGTTCGCGGCGACCGGAGTGACCTCGGGCTCCATGCTGCGTGGCGTACGGCGCATTCCGGGCGGGGCGATCACGCATTCGATCGTGATGCGGAGCCATTCGGGCACCGTGCGCTTTGTGGAGGCGCACCACAATTTCCGCACGAAGACGTGGACGCCGACGTAAGTGGCGGACACGGTTCTTGGGGTTTCGAGCAGCCTCTCCGGGCGCCGCTGGCTGTGGCGTGCCGGGGAGGACCGCGTGGCGTCGGGGATCGCGCAGCGGCTGAACCTGCCGGAGATCGTCGGCCGGCTACTGGCCGCGCGCGGGGTGGGGATCGAGGCAGCGGCGGACTTCCTGGAGCCCACGCTCCGGGTGATGCTGCCCGATCCCTCGCTGCTGACGGACATGGATATTGCAGCGGATCGGCTGGCCGAGGCGGCGCGCAGCGGCGAGACGGTGGCGGTATTCGGCGACTATGACGTGGACGGGGCGTGCAGTGCGGCGCTGCTGAGCGGGTTTCTGCGCGCGCTTGGCTGCACCGTGCACTCGCACGTGCCCGACCGGATCAAGGAGGGCTATGGGCCGAACGCCCCTGCCCTGTCGGCGCTGGTCGCACGCGGCGCCAGCCTGGTGGTGTGCGTCGATTGCGGCACGGCGGCTGCCGAGATACTGGGCGCGCTGGCGGGACGCGCCGAGGTGATCGTACTGGATCACCACAAGGCCGAGGGGCCGCCGCCGGCCATTCTGGCCACGGTCAATCCGAACCGGCTGGACGATGGCTCGGGGCTGCGCATGCTGTGCGCGGCGGGGGTGACGTTCCTGACCGCGGTTGCCACGGT
>DASQVN010000036.1:0-5546 GCA_035640755.1 Rhodopila sp. | reverse complement strand
GGCGAGGAGTTCGAGCAGAAACGCCTCGAACGGCTCATCGGCGCGGTCGAGCTCATCGATCAGCAGTACAGCCGGGGGCAGGTCGGGGTCGATCGCGGCGAGCAACGGCCGCGTCTGCAGGAATTCGCGCGTGTAGATGTCGCGGGCCAGTTCCTCACGGTCGGTCCGGCCGGCGGCCTCAGCCAGGCGAATGGCCATGAGCTGGCGGGCGTGGTCCCACTCATACGCCGCAGCGGACAGATCCATGCCATCGTAGCATTGCAGGCGCACCAGGCGCCGCCCGAGACCTGCCGCCAGCACCTTGGCGATCTCGGTCTTGCCGGTGCCGGGCTCGCCTTCCAGGAACAGCGGCCGCTGCATGGTCAGCGCGAGGTGCACGGTGGTCGCAAGCTCAAGATCGGCAATATAGCCTTGGGAGGCGAGCAGCTTCGCGGTGTCGGCAACCGTCTTTGGAATGTCGCTCACTAGAGCATGCTTCCCAGCATCAGGAGCGCCATGATCAGGAAAATGCCGCAGCCGATCCAGGCGGCGATCGGCAGGCCGAACGGCTCCTTCGGCACCAATGTCCACATCGAGACGGAGGAGGCGACGGCGTGCGCCGCAACTGCCGGCGGTTCGGCCATGGTCTGGCCAGCGGCGATCTCCGCCTTGCTTTCCACGGGCGCGGGGCCCATCGCCTCGACCTGCTGGCTGAAGCGCTCGAAGAAGGAGTCGGCCATCTGCTTCGCGGTTGCGTCGATCAACCGGCCACCAAGCTGTGCGAGCTTGCCGCCGACTTGGGCATTTACTTGATAGGACAGCAGCGTGGCCGGCCCCTCATCGGCCAGCACCACCTTGGCGCCGCCCTTGGCGAACCCGGCGACGCCACCCTGGCCTTCACCGGAAATCGTGTAGCTGTTGGGCGGGTTGATGTCGGACAGCTGCACCTTGCCGTTGAAGCGGGCCGAGATCGGGCCGACCTTGACCGCGGCGCGGGCGGTCATCTCATTGTCGCCGGTCTTATCCAGGCTTTCACAGCCCGGGATACTGGATTTCAGCACCTCCGGGTTGTTCAACGCGTCCCATACGGTCTGGCGCGGCGCCGGGATGCGCCGCTCTCCCGTCATGTCCATGCGAAAACACCCCTTGTTCCGTTGCGGCGGACGTTACCGGCAGGGTCCTGGCCGCGCAACACAGGCTCGGGCGGACCAACGAACGCGCGGCGTGAAGATTGGCCGCCGCGGTAACGCAGAATGGCATGGGGCGTTCCTGGGGGCTCCGTGGGTGAGGATTTCTCACCACGGAGCACACACAGTGACGGACGAAGGCTCACGGAGGTAGCTCGGAGTCCTACCGTGCCAGGGTGCTGACCCGGTGGATCAGGGACTGATATGGGCTGACAGGCGGGTTCCTCACCTCGATTGTGCCGGGGGCATGCGTCGCGGCCGGAGGCTCAGGCACGGTGCTCGGGGTCGTCGCGTGCGTAGCGGGCCCGCAGTCGCCGCTTGTCTGGCGAACCACGTGCGGCTGGCCGTGGCCGGTGTAGGTGATCTGCACGCTTTCCATGCACACGCCCGGGCCGCCAGCGATCGTCATAGGCTCGGTGGTGTCGAACATCGGCTGCGCGGCCATCTGTTCGACCTGCTGCAGCATGATGGCGGCCTGACGGTCCATGTCAGCGGCAACGCGCTGCATCATGGCGAACGGATCGGCGATGGAGGTAAACGCCATGGGCATCGCGGTAAAGGAGCCGTCGGGCGCGATCACTACGGTCGGCGGGATCTCGCCGGTGTAGCGGATGGTTTCGGCCTGTCCGTTCGGCAGGCGGATGGTCATTGTGTGGCTATCTGACGGGCTGGCATGCGCGGCACCGGCCAGCGCCAGCGCCGCCACGCCGCCGAGAAGAGTGACCTTTGGAACTCGCATCATGATCTCTCCCTGGCGGTTGAAACCGACCCGAACATAGTTGAAATCCCTCACAGGGATTCGTCCGCGACATGAATTTTGCGTCATGAGCCGGGCGCTGTCAGCTTCGTCCGCCATGTAACGGACGAACAATTAGCGTAACATGGATGCTGTTTCGCTTGTTGCGGCAGCGGCGGGTGCCTATCCCCTAGCCGGCGGGCCACGCCTGCCGTGTTGGGGAAGAGGTATGCATGGACGATCGTGTTGACCTGCGGGAGAAGACGGCGCCGGCCGAGCCGCGTTCACCGGCCTCGCGGGTCAGGCGTCGGTCCCGCCGGTTGATCCTGCCGGTTCTCGTGCTGATCGTGCTGGCAGGCGGGGGCACCTGGTGGTGGATGCATCGGCATGGCCAGCCGGCAACGCCTCCGGCGGGGCGGGCAGCCATGCAAGCGCCGCCGCAACCGGTCGGCTTCGCTACCATCGACAAGGGCGACGTCCGCATCATGTTGAGCGAACTCGGCACGGTGACGCCGCTCGCGACCGTGACGGTTCAGACGCAGATCAGCGGCTACCTGGTGGATGTGGGCTTCAAGGAAAGCCAGGTGGTGAAGAAGGGCGACTTCCTGGCGCAGATCGACCCGAGACCGTTCCAGGTGGCACTGGAGCAGGCGCAGGGCACGCTGGCGCGGGATACCGCGCTGCTGGAACAGGCGAAGGCCGACCTGAAGCGGTTCCAGACACTCGGCCGCCAGGACTCGATCGCGCAGCAGCAGGTCGAGGACCAGAAATACCTGGTGCAGCAGGACACGGGCACGGTGAAGGCCGATCAGGGTGCGGTGGACAGCGCGCAGCTCAATCTGACCTATTGCCATATCATTTCGCCGGTCGATGGGCAGATCGGGTTGCGGCTGGTCGATCCGGGCAACTATGTGCAGATCGGCAGCACCACCGGGATCGCCGTGGTGACGCAGATGCAGCCGATCTCGGTGATCTTCTCGGTGCCGCAGGTGAACCTGCCGGACATCATTCAGCGGCTGCGCAGCGGCGCGACCCTGCCCGTCGAGGCGTATGACAGCGCCAACACGCGCCTGCTGGCGACCGGCAAGCTGGCGTCGCTCGACAACCAGATCGATACGACGACCGGCACGCTGAAGCTGCGCGCGCTGTTCGATAACCCCGACGAGATGCTGTATCCCAACCAGTTCGTGAACGCCCAGCTGCTGGTCAATACCATGCAGGATACAGTGCGCGTGCCGGTGCAGGCGGTGCAGCGGGGCGAGCCGGGGACGTTCGTCTACGTCATCGACGCGAACGACACCGTTTCGGTCCGGCCGATCAAGGTCGGGCCGGTTGATGGGCAGTACCAGGCGGTTGTGTCAGGCCTGCAGCCGGGCGAACGGGTGGTCACGGATGGGACGGACCGGCTGCGGGACGGGGCCAAGGTTTCCCTGCCGGCTGCGAACGCCGCGCGCACTGGCGCTGCGGCCGGACAGGCCAGCGGTTCGACTTCCGGAAGTGAGGGGCAGCGGCACCGCCAACAGGCGCCGGCGCAGTAGCCGACCATGAGTCCCTCCCGCCCCTTCATCCTGCGCCCGGTCGCCACGACGCTGCTGATGGCCGCGATCGTGATGGTCGGCATCGTCGCCTATCGGTTCCTGCCGATCTCGGCCCTGCCCGAAGTCGATTACCCCACCATCCAGGTGCAGACCTTCTACCCCGGCGCCAGCCCCGAGGTGATGACATCCTCCGTCACCTCGCCGCTGGAGGTGCAGTTCGGGCAGATGCCGAGCCTGAAGCAGATGTTCTCGACCAGTTCGGCGGGGGCGTCGCTGATCACGCTGCAGTTCGGGCTCGACATCAACCTGGACGTGGCGGAGCAGGAGGTGCAGGCGGCGATCAACGCGGCGGGCAACCTGCTGCCCTCCGATCTGCCGGCGCCGCCGATCTATGCCAAGGTGAACCCGGCCGATGCGCCGATCCTGACACTCGCGCTGACCTCCAAGACCCTGCCGCTGACGCAGGTGCAGGACATGGCCAACACGCGGCTGGCGCAGAAGATCTCGCAACAGCCAGGCGTCGGGCTGGTGAGCCTGAGCGGCGGGCAACGGCCGGCGGTGCGGGTGCAGGTCGATCCGCGCAAGCTTGCCGCGTTCGGGCTGAACCTCGATGACCTGCGGACGACGCTCGGAAATGCGAACGTCAATACGCCGAAAGGAGGGTTCGACGGGCCGGCGCAGTCACTGACGATCAACGCGAATGACCAGATCAGCGACCCGAGCCAGTACCTCGATCTTGTGATCGCCTACCGCAACGGAAATCCCGTCCGCCTGCGCAATGTTGCCACGGTCGTCGGCGGGGCGGAGAACACGAAGCTCGGGGCCTGGGCGAACCGGACCCCGGCGATCATCCTGAATGTGCAGCGCCAGCCTGGGGCGAACGTCATCCAGGTGGTGGACAACATCAAGAAGCTGCTGCCGCAGTTGCAGGCGACGCTGCCATCGGCCGTTGATGTCGCGGTGCTGACGGACCGGACGAACACGATCCGCGCATCCGTCACCGACGTGGAATTCGAGTTGGGACTGGCGGTTGCGCTGGTGGTGTTGGTGATCTTCCTGTTCCTGCGCAACCTGCCGGCGACAGTGATCCCCAGCCTGTCGGTGCCCCTGTCCCTGGTGGGCACGCTGGCGGTGATGTATCTGCTGGGGTTCAGCCTGGATAATCTGTCGCTGATGGCGCTGACGATCTCGACCGGATTCGTGGTCGATGACGCGATCGTCATGATCGAGAACATCGCCCGCTACGTTGAAGCCGGCGAGTCGCCACTGGCGGCGGCGCTGAAGGGCAGCGAGCAGATCGGATTCACCATCATCTCCCTCACCGTATCGCTGATCGCGGTGCTGATCCCGCTGCTGTTCATGGGCGATGTGGTGGGGCGGCTGTTCCACGAGTTTGCCATCACGCTGTCGGTGACGATTGTCATCTCGGCGGTCGTATCCTTGACCCTGGTGCCGATGATGTGCGCGCGGCTGCTGCGGCACCGGCCGGAATCGGAGCGCAGCGGGTTCGATCTGAAGGCCGAGCGGGCGTTCGACTGGGTGATCGGGCAGTATGATCGGGCGCTGAACGTGGTGCTGGATCATCAATGGCTGACGCTGGGCGTTGCGCTGATCACCATGGCGGTGACCGTCATGCTGTATGTCGCGGTGCCGAAGGGTTTCTTCCCAGTGCAGGACACCGGCGTTCTGCAAGGTATCTCGGTCGCGGCGCAGACCGTTTCCTACGATGCGATGGCCGATCACCAGCAGGCGCTCGCCGACGCGATCCTGAAGGACCCGGATGTCGTCAGCCTGAGCTCGTTCATCGGCGTGGATGGCTCCAACACGACGTTGAACAGCGGACGCTTCCTGATCAACCTGAAGCCAAAGGACGAACGCAGCCTCAACGCCACACAAGTCGCCGCTCGGCTCCAACAGGAAACCGCCGGCGTGCCGGGCGTGACGCTCTATCTTCAGCCGGTGCAGGACCTGACGGTCGATGCCGCGGTTAGCCGCACGCAGTATCAGTTCGTGCTGGAAAACCCGAGCCTCTCGGCCTTCAACGAATGGGTGCCGAAGCTGGTCCAGAAGATGCGGGAATCGCCCGACCTGACCAACGTAGCGAGC
>DASQVN010000035.1:0-11555 GCA_035640755.1 Rhodopila sp. | reverse complement strand
GAGGCGCCCTGATCGGGAACTCCCAGAGCCAGCGCGGGGGAGGAGGGTGGAAGCGTGACGCCGCCGGCACGCAGCGCGGCGTGCAATTCCTGCGTGCGGGCTCGGGCGTAGGCTTCGCACGAATCGAAACCCATCGCCCGGGCATCCTGGAGGTTGCGTGGGGCGCCGTCGGTGACATGGATCAGCCGCAGACGGCGGAACAGGCGCAGGAACGGACCCACACCAATCGTTTCGTCGTCGGGGTGGGCGACGACCACGGCGGCCGGCAGATCGATGGGCTGCCGTTGGGAGAGGGCAAGCAGGACCGTGTCAACGGGGTCGGTCGACATCTGCCTGCTCAAACGCGGTGGTTGTTTCGTGCATGATGGTTTCGCGCTTCGTAGTGGTGTAGCTGCCGATGTAGCGGCGGATCATGGCGCCGCAGAACTCCGCGAACTCGGCCGGGACCTCGGGGGGCGCGGTGTAGTGCGGCCAGATGCCGCGGTGCTCGGGCGTGAAGCAGAAGGTGACGGTGACCTGGAAATCCTCCAGTGCGCGCATCTGGCGGTCGAACCAGGCGAGCGCGTTGGGGCGGTAAAAGTCGGCCCAGCTCAGGCCGGTGCGCAGGTAGGTGGCGCCCAGGTCCTTCATCCAGCGAACGGCGTCTTCGAGGCGGTGATCCTCGAAGTGAAACCATTGGCACAGGCCGAATTCCGGGGTGCAGTCATGAAAGATACGTGCGGCACGCTTCGGGCGGCCGTGCTCATCCAGCAGGCCCATGTGGAAATGGCGGTAGTAGGCGGAGCCCTCGGCTTCCTTGTGGCGTGTCGTTGCGGGCCAGGCGGCGGGGAGGTCGTAGAGGCTGTACCATTGGATGCGGGGCGCGCGTCCGGCCAGCAGTTCGTAGGTGCGCCGCAGGCCCCATTCCTGCACTTCCTCGGCGCCGAAGCTTGATACGCCGACCTCGGACACCCAGACAGGCAGGTGGGTGCAGTTGCGGATCATTTCGATCTTGTCAGGCCACTCGTCGATCAACCAATGGTTCCAGTCAAGCGGGAAGCCGTGAACGGCGACACCGTCGAGCTCCGCCAGCGCCCCATTGGCAGCAAGCAGGTTGATGAAGTCGGGGTCGATCGGCGAGAGGCCGCCCAGGATGCGGGGCAGGCCGGGCGCCTCGGCGGCGATGGCCTGGCCCGCGAGGCGCGCCATCTCGGAGAAGATGCGCCAGTCAGGATCGGAGGCGAAGTCCCAGTGCGACTTGTTGTTGGGTTCGTTCCAGATCATGGCCGCTTCGATCATGCGCGTTCGGTTCCTCTTGCCGGATAGACGGGGCCGTAGGCCGGGTCGGGGCGCGGACCCGTGCGGCAAAGGTATGTCTCCTCCTCCGGGCGGCTCAGGATCACAAAGCCGGCACTTCTCAGCATGGCTTCGGTGCAGGCGCGGTTCGGTACCCACCAGTTCGTCTGGTCGCCGGAATAGCGGTGCTCGATGAAATGCATTCTCGGGTAGCCGGGATCGTCGAAATGGGCAGCTTCGTAGAAGTCGTAATCGGCGGCGACCGGGGCGATCTCGGGGCTGCCGCGTTGCAGGGACTGGAAGATCAGAAGATCGCGCGCGACATGATCATGGATCAGGTCCAGTGCCAGGAGCGGATGGCGCAGGTGGTAGAAGACCCCGATGAACATGACGATATCGAACTTTTCACCCAGACTGCCGACGTCGTAGACCGACATGTGGCGGAACTCGATGTCCAGGTTCTCGACCTGGGCGGCGAAGCGGGCCTGGGCGAGATAGGCTTCATCGAAGTCGATGCCCAGCACACGGTCGGCGCCGCGGCGCTTCATCTGCATGGAAAAGAACCCGGCGTTGCAGCCGATGTCGAGCACGGTCCTGCCGCGCAGGTCCTGCGGCAGGGCGTCCGCATAGACACGCCATTTCGCATCAGGATAGTTACCCAGGAAATGATCCGGTGCAGTCCACACCCCGCCCAGGTTCATGTTGTGGAACCAGGGGCCGAGCTTGCGGATCTGGGTTTCGAGGTCGTCACCCATGCCGTCACCCATGGCGGGCCTTCCGGAACGGGTGCAGTTCGAAGGGGGCCTTGGATGATCCGGTTTCCAGCAGACGGATTGCCTGGCGATAGCCGCCCAGGGTACCGACATCGACGTAATGTTCACCCGCGCGCACACCCAAGGCGCCGCCGCCGGCAGCGAGCCAGGCATTCACCAAGGTGCCGACATATTCATCCTGCCGGCCGCGGCGCAGCCACAGGGCGTGCAGCGCGTGCAGCACGTGGCCGGGCATCCTGAAGGCGCCCCAGATCCAATTCGACCGCGCCTCGGGCGACTTGACCTGGATTTCCTGCACCTGGCCGGCGTCGCCGGTGACGACCGCATCGAACAGGGCGGGGTGATCGACCTCGAACAAAAGGAAGGAGAGGACGTTGTCAGGCAGGCGGCACAGCGCGTCCTCGGGGAACCAGATGGTATCGGGCAGGCCGATCACGACCGACTCGTCCGGGCGGACGAAGGGCACGGCGCGGAAGATCGCATCGCACAGGCCGTTGGCTTCATTCTGGATGACGTACGCGATATCGGCACCGCCGACATGACCACCGTAGTACTGCACGATGTCGGACTTACCGGGGGAGATCACGAAGCACAGCTTGCGGGCGCCGGCGCGGACCAGACGTTCCACCAGGTATTCGCTGACGGCGCGGGGGCGCTCCATGCCGCTCGGGTCGGTGCGGCTACCGACGGGCAGCAGTTCCTTGGAGAAGGCGAGCGGCTGGATGCGCATGCCGTTGCCGGCTGCCGGAATGATGCCCCACATGTCAGGCGGTCTCCTTCGTGCTGGCCGACTCGAGGGCAGCGATCAGGTCGCGCGCGCGGTGGGCTGCGGTGTGCTGGTCCAGCGCTCGCTCGCGCGCGCGTACGGCGATCCGGCGGAGCGCGTCCTCGGGCTGCTGCAGGGCGGCCAGCGCATCCTCGGTGCTGCTCGCCAATACGATTTCCTGCCCTGGGGTGAAGAAGTAGTCCAGACCCTCCCAGGTGTCGCTGAGGATCGGCACGCCGCAGGCGGCAGCCTCGAACAACCGGCCGGAGGGGCACCAGCCGAGCTCCGCCATGGCGGCGCGGGTGACGTTGAGGGTCAGGCGGCTGGAGGCATAGAAGGCGGGGTGTTCGGGCGGGGGCAGGTGGCGGACGAACCAGATGTTGCCGGTCCAGGGAAAATCGAAGGGATACATCGCGCCGCCGATCACGAAGCGGCAGTCGGGCAGGCGGCGGGCGGGCTCGACGAACAGGCGTTCCAGGACCGCCTGGCGGTCTGGGGCGTAGGTGCCGAGATAGGAGAGGTCGGCGTGGTACTGCGGCGCGGGACGGCCCGGTTGGTACTGTGCCGGATCGACCCAGCCGAACAACGGCGCGACGCGGCCGGCACCGAGGCGCGATCGCAGCAGGTCGAGGGCCTTGCCGCCGGTGTAGCTCAGGACCAGATCGAAGCCGCGGAACCCATTGGGGCCGACATATGAGACGGGGCGGCCGGCCTGGAGGTTGGCCAGCGTTACCGGCGTATCGAGATCATAGAAGCAGCGCAGCACCCGGCCGCTTTCCAGTACCAGGGGAGATGCCTGGGCGGCGTCGGGGCAGTACGACGTGATCATCGCGACGTCGGACTGGGCGATTTCGTTCCGGGCCGCTGCGGCGTCCCATTCCGGGTACAGCACCAGCTTTCCGCCGCCGGGCAGAGCGGTCAGGTCGCGGTGTTCGGCGTAGTACGGAACGTCTCGTTCGAAGAAGGTGACGTGATGGCCGGCTTCGTGCAGGGCCCGGATCAGCCCGCGCCACAGGGCGGCATGCCCATTCCCCCAGGAGGAGCTGACGGCCAAACCGAAGACGACAATTCTCATTGGCGAGTCCAGGTGCCTCCGCTTCGGTCACGGCGGAAGAACGAACAAACACTGCTCCGGTTCCCGCGCGGGGTGCTCGCGCGATCCGTTGAGGTGGTCAGATATGTTCCAGGTCGGCAGCCCTGGCTGGCACGTGCGCGTGGCGGTTCGCCACCAACAGGACCAGCAGCCCGAAGAGTGCCGACAGCAGGGACCCGGCGAACACCGCCAGCTTGACCTCGGCGTGGACCGGGGAGCCGTGGAAACTCAGGTCGGCAATGAACAGGCTCATGGTGAAGCCGATGCCGCAGAGGATTGCGGCGCCATAAAGGTGGCCCAGGCTCAGGCCGTGGGGGAGGCGTGCGAGGCGCAGGCGTATTGCAATCCAGGTGGCGCCGAACACGCCAATCTGCTTGCCGATGAGCAGGCCGAGCGTGGTGCCGAGGACGACCGGGCTGGTGAGTGCGGCCGGGGGAAGGGCGCCAAAACGCAGACCGGCATTGGCGAGACCGAACAGCGGCAGGACGCCCCAGGCGACCCAGCCGCCCAGGCCGCTTTCCAGCCGATGCGCGGGGCTGGCCTCGCCATCACCCATCGGCACCACGAACGCGAGCGCCACGCCGGCGAGCGTGGGGTGGATGCCGGAATGGACCACACATCCCCACAGCACGGCGCCGCCCAGGACGTAGGGGCTGAGCGCGCGAATGCCGGCCTTGTTCAGGCCGTAGAGGACGCCCCAGGTCAGGCAGGCGGCCGTCAGGGCGGGGAAGTTCAGGTGACTGGTATAGAACACCGCGATGATGATGATGGCGCCCAGGTCATCAATAATAGCGAGTGCGGTGAGGAACACCTTCAGCCCGATCGGTACGCGCCGGCCCAGCACCGACAGGGCGGCCAGCGCGAAGGCGATGTCGGTGGCGACGGGGACTGCCCAGCCCTTCAGCGTCTGGGGGTTGCCAATGTTGAAGGCAGCGTAGATCAGTGCGGGGACAACCATGCCGCCGAGGGCGGCGAGGCCCGGGGCGGCGACCCGATGCAGCGAGGCCAACTGGCCCTCGGTCATTTCCCGGCGGATTTCCAGGCCGACAGTCAGAAAGAACACCGTCATCAGACCGTCATTCACCCACTGGTCGAGCGGCATGGCCAGGGCGGCCCGACCGATGCCGAGCGAGATCGGCAGATCCATCAGGTCCTGGTACGATCCGGCGGCTGAGGAGTTGGACCAGGCCAGCGCGGCCAGGGCGGCAATGATCAGCGCAAGACCCGCAGCGCTTTCGCTGCGCAGGAAGTCCAGCAGGGCGGCGAAACGTTGTGCGGGCTTGGCTTGATCGGGCATGCGGTCCTCGGGCACGGGGTGGCAACGCGGCGCTGCGATGGGCGTTTCCCTGCGCATATGACGTATCCAGAGCGCAATCGAGACTTTCAGGCGGAGTGGATGGCTGCCATGCGCCGCGGCGACTGGCAGACGGCCTGGGCGGTGAATGATCACGTGCTCCGTCGGTCCGACCCGGCGACGCGGGACGATCCGTCGGCGCCCTATCATCTGCGGTGGGTCTGGGACGGCAGACCGTTCGCCGGGCGGCACGTACTGGTGCGCTGCTATCACGGGCTCGGCGATACGTTGCAGTTCGCGCGGTACCTGCCGGCGCTGCGCCGGTTCGCCGCGTCGGTGACGGTGGAGGCGCAGGCGCCGCTGGTGCCGTTGCTGCGAGGGATGATGGGGGCGGACTGGGTGGTGCCATTCGTGCTGGACCGGCCGCTGCCACCGGCCGAGTGCGACATCGAAATCATGGAACTCCCACACGCACTGCGGCTGCGGCCGGACGAGGTGGCGCCGGTGGATTTCGGCGTGCGGCCCGCCCCGGTGTCCGGCATCGGCATCTGCTGGCGGTCGAGCAGCGGATGGGACCCGGCGCGGAACGTGCCGGAGGAACTGCTGGGGCGGCTGGCACGGGGGGCTGTCGCGTTGCAGCCGGGACCGGTGGCGCTGCCGGTGCGCAATCAGGGTGGCGCATCGGTTCGGCTGACGGATACGGCGGCGCTGATCGCGGGGCTGGACCTGGTGATCACTATCGATACGATGGTCGCGCATCTGGCCGGTTGCCTGGGGCGGCCGACCTTGCTGCTGCTGAAGCACCGGGCCGACTGGCGCTGGATGGACGGGCGACGCGATTCCCCCTGGTATCCGACGATGCGGCTGTTCCGGCAGCCCAGTCCGGGGGACTGGGCGTCCGTGGTGGCAGAGGTTTCGGAAGTTATTGCCGCAGCAGGCGAGCCAGGATCTCACCCTCGATCGCGGCAGCCCTCGGATCGCCGTGCCGGCGTGGCCGCGGCAGGTTGACTGGCACGTCCATCGCCACCTGACCGGCGTCGAGCAGCAGGATGCGGTCGGCGAGGAACACGGCCTCGGTCACATCGTGGGTGACGACGACGGCGGTGAAGCCCTTGTCGAGCCAGACACGCTCGATCAGTGCCTGCATCTCGATGCGGGTAAGGGCATCGAGCGCGCCGAGGGGCTCATCGAAGGCCAGGACGCGGGGATGGCTGACCAGGGCACGGGCCAGGGCGATGCGTTGCTTCTGGCCGCCTGAGAGGACCGAGGGCCAGTCACGTTCGCGGCCGGCGAGGCCGATCTGGGCGATGGCGTCGGTGGCCTGCCGGCGGCGTTCGGGACCAGGCCTGGCGTGGGCGAGGCCGACCTCGACATTGGCGCCGACCCGCTGCCAGGGCAGCAGGCGTGGTTCCTGAAACATCAGCCGGACCTCGTCGCGCCAGCCGGTTGTGGCGCCGTCGAGCTCGATGCGGCCGGCGGTGGGCTGGTCGAGGCCGGCGAGCAGGCGGAGCAGCGTCGATTTGCCGCAGCCGCTGCGGCCGACGATGGCGACGAACTGGCCGGGCGCGATGTCAAGGTTGATGCCGCACAGTACTTGATTATCGCCGTACGATTTTGTGACGCCGCGCAGGCGGACGGCGGCGCCCGTGGTGCTCAGGCGGGTGTCGGTGCGGGGAGCGGGCAGGACGGCGACGTTCATGGTTTACACGCCCTTGTAGGATGGGTTCCAGGACAGGCAGGTGCGCTCCAACAGGCGGGCGGTGCTATCGGCGAGCTTGCCCAGCGCGGCGTAGATCAGGATGGAGACGACGACGACATCGACCATCATGAACTCGCGCGCGTTCATCGCCATGAAGCCGATGCCGGACGAGGCGGCGATGGTTTCCGCGACGATCAGGGTCAGCCACATGATGCCGAGGCCGTAGCGGAGGCCGACGAAGATCGAGGGCAGGGCGCCGGGGAAGACGACGCGCCAGAAGATCGCCCGATCGGACATGCCATAGGCGCGGGCCATCTCCAGAAGCTGCGGATCGACCGAGCGGACGCCGTGCATGGTGTTGACATAGATCGGGAAGAAGACGCCGAGGGCGACGAGGAACAGCTTGGCTTCCTCGCCGATGCCGAACCAGAGGATGACGAGGGGGATCAGCGCGAGATGCGGGATGTTGCGCACCATCTGCAGCGTGCTGTCGGTCAGGTTCTCGGAGAGCCGCGATAGGCCGTTCAACATGCCCAGCACGAAACCGATGCCGCCGCCGATGGCAAAGCCGGCCAGGGCGCGCGCGGTGCTGACCTCGATATCGCGCCACAACTCGCCGGAGCGGGCGAGGCGGAGGGTTGCCTCTGCGACGGCGGTGGGGGCGGGAAGGACCTGGGCGCTGAGCAGGCCGGTCTGGGCGGCGGCCTGCCAGGCGAGGAGAACGAGGAAGGGGACGATCCAGGGGAGGAGGCGCTTCATGGGGTGAACTCAATGTGCGGGGGCGCTGCGAGATCGGCTGTTGACCGTCATGGATGGGCTTGACCGGGCCACCGGCGCGATGTCGGCGCCGCAACGGGTTGAGGCACCGCTGGTGCGTGGATGGCCGGGTCGAGCCCGGCCATGACGGAGCGGGCGGGGGGTGTGTGGGCCTCTCGGCTACTCCTTACCTCCCTACTCGGCGGCTACTCTGGGCGCGCCAGTGCCGTAGTCCTGGCCATAGGCGGCGGGGCGGAAGTCGCGGCCGGGTTCGAAGCGGTGTTCGCCGATGCCGAGGACGGGGAACAACAATTCGGCGATGCGGTAGGCTTCCTCGAGATGAGGGTAGCCAGACGCGATGATGGTTTGGATGCCGAGCGCCTGGTACTCGCGCAGGCGCTCTGCGACGGTTTCGGGGCTGCCGACCAGGGCGGTGCCGACGCCATGGCGCACCAGGCCGACGCCGGCCCACAGATTGGGGCTGACCTGCAGCCTGTCGCGGCGGCCGCCATGCAATTGCAACTGGCGGAGCTGGCCGTGGGAGTCGGTATCCTCCCGCAGGCGCTTCTGGGCGGCGGCGATGGTGTCGTCCGACAGATGGCTGATCAGGCGGTCGGCGGCAGCCCAGGCCTCGTCATCGGTTTCGCGCACGATCAGGTGCACGCGCAGGCCGTAATTCAGCGTGCGGCCGCGTGCGGCGGCGAGGGTGCGCACGGTGTCGAGCTTCTGCCTCACCATCGCAGGGGGTTCGGCCCAGGTCAGGTAGGTATCGACATGCTCCGCCGCGACCTCGATCCCCGCGGGGGAGGAGCCGCCGAACCAGAGCGGCGGGTAGGGCTTCTGCAGCGGGTCGAAATAGCCGAGCTTCGCCTCGCGGGCGGTGAGGTGCCGGCCGGTGAAGTCCACCTGGCCGTCGGTCAGCAGGCGGCGCCAGATGGTCAGGAACTCGCCGGTCAGTGCGTAGCGCTCATCGTGGTCGAGCAGGAGACCGTCGCCGGCGAGTTCCTTGGGCGAGCCGCCGGTAACGATATTCAGTAGCAGGCGGCCGTTGCTGATCCGGTCGAGCGCCGCCGACTGGCGGGCGGCGAGGCCGGGGGTGAGGAAGCCGGGGCGCAGCGCCAGCAGGAACTTCAGCCGATGCGTTTGCGGGGCGAGGGCGGAGCCGACCATCCAACCGTCCAGGCAATTGGGGCCGGTGGGCAGCAGGGCGCCGCCGAAGCCCAGGCGGTCGGCGGCCTGCGCGATCTCCCGCAGGTAGCCGATATCGGCGGGGCGGTGGCCTTTGTCGGTGCCGATATAGGATCCGTCGCCGCTGGTCGGCAGGAACCAGAACAGGTTGAGGGGCTGGTGTGACATTCGGGCGTCCTTATGCGTTGGCATGCCAGACGGCGTCGGCGACCTTGATCTGCACGGGCAGGATGCTCAGGGCGCGGAAACGGTCGGCAATGGCCTGCTGGCTCTGTACCAGCCCATCGCTCATGGGCAGGACCTGGAAGGGCAGGCGGCCGATGGCCCGCTGCATGACCTCGGGCGGCATGCCAGTGGCGTTGGACAGCAGGGCCGCGACCTCGGGCCGGTGCTGCCCGCCCCATTGGGCGGTCCGGGCGAAGGCCTCCATGACCGTCGCCGTGGCCGCGGCGTTAGCCTCGGCGAAGTCGCGGCGGGCGATGAAGAAGCTGTTCTGCTCGCCGATGTCCTTGTTGGTGACCAGCGTGCGGACGCCGGGGCGGGACTGGAACAGAGCGATGTAGGGATCCCAGATGCTCCAGGCATCGATGGCGCCGCGCTCGAAGGCGGCGCCGGCGTCGGCGGGGCCGAGCGCGATGGGCTGGATCTCGTCGTAGCCGATGCCGGCCTTCTCGAGCGCCATGATCAAGAAGGCGTGCGCCGAAGAGCCTCGGCCGAAGGCGATGCGCTTGCCCTTCAGGTCCTGCAGCGCCTCGACCCTGGAACCGGGCGGCAGCAGGATGGCGGAAAGCCCGGCGCGCTGGGCGCCGATATAGACGAGGTCGGCCCGCGCGGCCTGGGCGAAGATGGGCGGGGTGTCGCCGACGCCGCCGACGTCGATGCTGCCGACGCGCATCGCCTCCAGCATCGGCGGGCCGAATTGAAACTCGGTCCAGGTGACGGTGTAGCCGAGGGGTTCGAGGGCCTTTTCCAGCTCGCGGTTCTCCTTGGCGGCCATCAGGATCGGCTCGCCCTTCTGGAAGCCGGCGCGCACGACCTTGCCGCCGGCGGCGCGGGCGCGGAGGGCAGGCAGCGCCAGAGGGGCAGCGCCCAACAGGGAACGTCGTGTCAGCGGCATTCCGGATTGTCCTTTGTTACCAGTTAGCATCAAGGCCCAGCAGGCCCTTCTGCCAGGCGAGCAGCCGGTCGCGCAGGCGGAACAGCAGGGTGATCAGCCCAGTGCACATCAGCGCCCGCCCCCGCGAATGTGGCCCGGCGTGAGAGCATCGTGCCGTTCATCGTGCGGCACCCGTGTGCGGGGTATGGGCAGGGCGCCGTACGGCCGGATGGGCGCTGCCGCCCAGAGTCCGGCGGGCAACCCGTTGAACGTCGCCGAGGCTCGGCCAGACCGAGCCGTCGATGTCGTCAAGCCGCATGTCGGTGGCAATAAAGCGGTAGCCGCGGTCGAGGCGCACGGCGGCGCCGACGAAGACGCCGTCGATCTCGATGATGTGGGACTGCAACATAGGAAGGATCCGTTCGGTCAGGGGGCTGCATGGGTGCGGGATGGGAGCGCGAAGCACCGACAGCACATTGGCATCCGAACCATGCGCATCGCGGTCGCGGACCCGGCGAGCGGGAACGGCAACGGGGAGGTATGGATCATGTGCCAGACTCCTGTGTGGACCGATGTTGAGCTGGTCGCAGTGAGATAAGAGGAGAATCTTTCGGAAAAGCGCAATACCCAGGACCAAAAAAGATTATTCTTCTACGTGCCGGCCAATTGATGGCGAAACACCATTCGCTTTCCGGCAGCGCGGGCTGGGTCTGTGGCACGGGCGCTTGCCCGCTGCCGCGGCTGCCCGTATCACGGTCGGCAAACAAAGGGAGTGAACGGGTGGGCGAAGCGAACACGCAGGTCGTCATTGCCGGGGCGGGGCATGCGGGCGGATCGGCCGCAGCTATGCTGCGGCAGCTTGGCTGGAAAGGCGGCATCACCCTGATCGGCGAGGAACCCTTGCCGCCGTATCAACGCCCGCCGCTGTCAAAGGCCTGGCTGACGGGCGACGCAAACGAAGACAGCCTGCTGCTGCGGCCGGCGGCCTTCTATCCCGACGCGTCCATCGAAATGCGGCTGGGCGTGCGCGTGACCGGGATCGACCGGACGGGCAGGACGGTTGCGCTGTCGGACGGGTCCTTGGTCGGCTACGATCACCTGATCCTGGCGCTGGGCGCGCGGGCGCGCCGGCTGCCGCTGCCTGGGCTCGACCTGGCCGGCGTGCTGGAGTTGCGGTCGGCGGCGGATGCGGACCAGCTCAAGGCCGAGCTGCGCCCGGGGGCGCACCTTGCGGTGATTGGCGGCGGGTATATCGGGCTGGAAGCTGCCGCCTCGGCCCGCGCGCTGGGTGCCGCGGCGACAGTGATCGAGCGGGAGGACCGCGTCCTGGCCCGTGTCGCCTGCCCGGTGCTGTCCGACTATTTCACCGCGTATCACCGCAGCCGGGGCGTCGAGATCATTACCGATGCGCAGGTGATGGCGCTGGAGGGGACCGATGGCCGGGTCGGCGGCGTGCGGTTGGGCGATGGCCGGGTCATCCCCTGCAGCGCCGTGCTGATCGGCGTGGGGGCGGTGCCAAACGACGAACTGGCGGCGGCGGCCGGGCTGGCCTGCGACAACGGTATCATCGCTGATCAGAACGCGCAGACCAGCGATCCCTTGATTTGTGCAATTG
>DASQVN010000034.1:0-2440 GCA_035640755.1 Rhodopila sp. | reverse complement strand
GATGCTGCACGCGTTGCAGGCGACATCCCGCATCACCGAGGCGCTGAAATCCGTCGGCGTCGACGACTACCTGCGCCTGCAGACCCGCGTCACCGCCCGGCTGCCCTCGCAGTCCGAGGCAACCTTGCTGCGCATGCCGCGCAGCCGCCCGGTGCTGGTGGCCGAGAACATCAACGTCGACCGTGCCGATACGATCATCGAATATGCGGTGGGGTGCTATCCGACGCCGCGCGTGCAGATTGTTTTTGAGCCATAAGGACAGGGTGAATGCTGCGTATCGTGGGTGGGACGGCGCTGCTGGGCGCCGACGGGCTGGTGCGGACCGATCTTGTGGTCCGCGACGGCGTGATCGACCACATCGGCTCGGCCGCCAGTGGAGCCGCCAGGGGAGCCGCCGGTGGAAAGGTGCTGGATGCAGCCGGAATGCTGGTGCTGCCCGGCATCGTCGATCTGCACGGCGACGCGTTCGAACGGCAGTTACAGCCTCGGCCGGGCGTCGACTTCCCCGCCGATATCGCGCTGCGCGACACGGAAGCACAGCTCCTGGCGAACGGCATCACCACCGCGTTCCACGGCGTGACGTTGTCGTGGGAGCCTGGCCTGCGCAGCCTGCCCGCCTGGCGCGCGCTGCTCGATGCGCTGGATGCCGGCACGTGGGCCTGCGACATGCGCGTGCACCTGCGCTGGGAAGCCTTCAACCTCGATGCACTGGACACCGCGCTCGCCGATATCGAGGCCGGGCGCGTGCATCTGCTCGCCTTCAACGACCATACGCCATCGATCCTGCGCAAGCTCCGGGACCCGGTCGAGGGCGCGAAATACAGCGGCCGAGCCGGCATGAAGCCGGAAGCGTTCCGCACGCTGGCCGAGGGCATCGCCGCCCGCGCCGACGCCGTGCCGCCCGCGCTGGAACGCATCGCCGCGGCTGCCCGGGCCGCAGGGCTGCCGATGGCCAGCCACGATGACGACAGCCTGCTCGCACGCCGGCGCTTTCGCGCCCTCGGCGCCCGGATTTGCGAATTCCCGATGGCCGAGGAAGTCGGCCGCGAAGCCGCCGCCGCCGGCGACTTCGTGGTGATGGGATGTCCGAACGTCGTGCGTGGCCGCTCCCACCTCGGCTGGGCGTCCGCCGCGGCACTGGCCGAGGCCGGCACCTGCCGCGTGCTGACGTCGGACTATTATTATCCCGCCATGATCCGGGCCGCGTTCATCCTGTCGGAACGCGGCGTGCTGGATCTGCCGCGGGCATGGGCGCTGATCTCGGCCAATCCGGCACAGGCCGCCGGGCTGGCCGACCGGGGCGCGATCGCCGAGGGCAAGCGCGCCGACCTCGTGCTGGTCGAACCGACCACACGCCACGTCCTGGCAACGATCGCGGCGGGGCGGGTGGCGCACCTGACGGCGGAGGCACGGTTCTTGTAGCCCGTCACCGAAACACGTAGCGCTTGGCCATCGCGAAGTTGACGAACATGCCCGCCACAGCGCCCGAGGCCGTGGCAATCACCGGCTGCGCCGCCGCTAGCGCCACGAACGTCACCAGGACCGCATAGGTGCCCCGGTTCAGCGCGAACCCCAGGAGGTTGGAGCCCAGGAACCGCGCCCATTGCCGATGCGCCGGCCCGGAGCCCTGGCCGCGGAACGTCCAGACCCGGTTCAGCAGCCAATTGGTGGTGGCCGCAACGGCATAGGCCGCAATCCCCGCCCCGTACAGCCCCAGCGCCCCACGCAGCCCGTACACCGTGGCCGTGTCGATCACGAACCCGATCGCCCCGACCACACCGAAGCGGGTGAATTCGGCGGCAAGGCGGAAATGCCGGACAGCCAGCCGCGGCGGCGTTCCCAGCGGAACCGCGTCAGGCGTGGTTGAAACACTGTCGGGTGTGGCTTGCATCCAGGAACGGCCCATGGTTTGGCGGGGTGCCTAGCGCGAGCCCGGCTGCCGGCGCAAGCACGGATCGTGCCGGCCAGGCCACGATCCGTGCGCTGGCTACTCCGCCGCCGCCGTCCGAGGCTCGCCGTCCGGTCGCACCTGGGACACCGCGCCGGCCTGCCGCACCCGCGTCCGCGCCAGATGCCGTGACAGCCGCCGCGACGTGAAACCCGCGCCATAGGCAAACCGCAGCAGCGGGCCGAAACTGTTCGCCGCCGCGATACCGACCATGAACAACCCCGGCACCGAGGTTTCGAACCGCGGCGACAGAACCGGCGTATGCTCGGCTTGCGCGACCCGGGCCAGCAGCTCCGGCGCGAGGAACCCGAGCCGCCGGAGATCGACACGGAACCCGGTCGCCGCGATCACGTGGTCCGCCACGACCGTCTGCTCCGCCGCGCCAGCCACCCGCAGCGTGACCGCCGGCCGGCCGTTCCCGAACCCGGCCGACAGCAGGTGCGCATTCAGGATGACGCGGACGTTGCGCTCCACCGCCGCGCGGCTGGTCCA
>DASQVN010000033.1:0-2263 GCA_035640755.1 Rhodopila sp. | reverse complement strand
GTGATCCTGTTCGGCCTGTCCGCCGGGGGCGAGGTTGATCTGCTCGCCTACCTGGTCAGCCGCTATTTCGGCCTGCGCCATTATGCACGCGTCTATGGGTGGATGCTGTCGGCGTTCGGGACCGGCGTGGGGATCGGCCCGGTGCTTGCCGGCTGGACGCGCGACAGTGCCGGCAGCTATGCGCCGGCACTGTATGGGTTCATCGGGCTGATGGTTATGGCGGCCGGGTTGATCGGTGGGCTGGGGCGCGATCAATCGAGGACGGCGGGCTGATGCTTGCCATGGCTGGCAGGCCCGGGCTTCAAGTGATAAGTCCGAGGCGGATGCTGTCGGAGCAAGGTCGATGGACTACGAGGGCGGCTGTCATTGCGGGAATCTGAGCGTGCGGCTGCGGCTGACGCGCCCACCGCAGGACCACACGCTACGATCCTGTTCATGCTCATTCTGCCGTGGGCATGGGACAAGAACCGTATCTGATCCCGATGGCCTGTTCGAGGTACGGGCGGACGACTGGTCGTTGGTTATGCCCTACCAGTTCGGCTCGCGCACAGCCGACTATCTGATCTGCCGACAGTGTGGTGTCTATATCGGCGCTGTGTGCGAAACGAGCGCGGGACTGCGTGCCGTCGCAAACACCAACTGCCTCGCCGACCGTGCTGCTTTCTCCCAACCGCCGGTGCAGCCGGATTATGAAGGAGAAGCAACCGCCGAACGGCTGGCGCGGCGTGCAGCCAACTGGATTCCGGCTGTGTTGCACCGGTAGGCAGCCGCATTCTCAGCGGGCCGGCATCGCGGGACTACATGAAGCGCGGCATGACGCGGGTGTGGAACGCCTCGATCGACTTCATCAGCACGGTGTGGGGGACCAGGCCGTTGTAAGTGTAGCAGAAGATCCAGTCCACGGGCTGACGGTTCATGTTCGCCTCCAGCCCGCGCAGCACGGTATCGACCGTGCCGGCCAGCACATAGCCTTCCCGTATCGCGTCCTCCGGCGAGAGATAGTTGCCGGTCTTCGGATCCTGCATGCCGCGGCGGAAGCCGAAGGGTTCGAACCAGGCACGGCCGCTGAACTGGCCGGAGTTGCGCCACAGCGCCATCGCCTCCGCATCGGTATCGGCGATGATCACGTCGCGCAGCAACCCGGTGCCGTTGCCGCGGGAGCGGCCGGAGACTTCGGCGTACACGTCGTACAGCTTTTCCTCATAGACCGGCAGCATGGCGGGGAGGATGGCGGTGACACCCTCCTTCGCCGCCCAGCGGATCGAGCTCTCCGAAGAGGCGAAGGGCAGGAACAGCGGCGGATACGGCTTCTGCAGCGGCTTGGGCACGACGCCGACGGATTTCAGGATGCCGTTCTCGACGCCTTTGCCGTATTTCGCGGTGGTTTCCAGAGGCCAAGGCGTCTCGCCAGCCGGTACTTTCCAGTAACGGCCGTCGAAGGTCAACATCTCCTCGGTCCACGCCTTCTTGATAATCTGGAAGTTCTCCTCGAAGGCGGCACGGTTGGCGGCGTCGATCTCGTCGTGCTGGTGCGGCAGGGCGCCGTGGATGTCGTGCGTCTGCTGCGCCATGATATCGACCCAGCGGCGCTGATAGCCGCGGGCGAAGCCGGCGCAGGCGCGCCCGCCGGTCATGTGGTCGAGCATGGCGATGTCTTCGGCGACGCGGATTGGGTTGGCGGCGGGCAGCACGATGCCGAGCTGGCCGACGCGGATGCGTTTCGTTTGCATGGCGAAATAGAGGTCGAGCAGGACGGGGTTGTTGGAGACCTCGAACCCCTCGATATGGAAGTGATGCTCGGTAAAGGAGACCGAGTCGTAGCCAAGCTCATCCGCCAGCTTGATCTGCTCGGTCAGTTCGGCAAGCATCCGCTGATAGAGTTCGGGCCGCATCGCGGCCATGCCCGCTTCGATTTCGGCGCGGCTGCCGATGCTGGGCAGATAGAACAGGGATGCTTTCATGGTTCTGTCTCCTCCGACGGTTTTGATGCGATGTTGATAAGGATTCTGGCGCTTTTTTATCCTCGCGGCTAGGCTGGCGCCACGTCGGGCCTGTGTGCCCGGCACCAGCAAGAATGTGGGGACGCAGATGCTTCAAAGATCGATCCAGGCGGGACTGCGGCGGCGCCTCCTGGGCGCGGCCGCTGTTCTGGGCGTTGCGCTGGCCGGCATGGCCAGCCATGCGCAGGCGCAGATCCATATAGCGACCGCCGGGCCGCTGACCGGGGAATACGCGACCTTCGGCATTCAGATGAAGGAAGGCG
>DASQVN010000032.1:0-3426 GCA_035640755.1 Rhodopila sp. | reverse complement strand
TGTGGCGCAAGTTCGGCGACCTCGGCGTGCTCGGCGTTACGGTCGAGGAGGAATACGGCGGCGCCGCCATGGGCTACCTGGAGCACGTCGTGGCGATGGAGGAAATATCGCGCGCGTCGGCCTCGGTCGGCCTGTCGTACGGCGCGCATTCCAACCTGTGCGTGAACCAGATCCGCCGCAATGGGAATGAGGAACAGAAACGCCGCCACTTGCCGGGCCTGATCGAGGGCCGCAAGATCGGCGCGCTGGCGATGAGCGAGCCGGGGGCGGGATCGGATGTCGTGGGCATGCGCACCCGTGCCGACCGGAAGGGCGACCGCTACGTCCTGAATGGCAGCAAGATGTGGATCACCAATGGTCCCGATGCCGACGTGCTGGTGATCTACGCCAAGACCGACCCCGATGCGGGCCCGCGCGGCATTACCGCCTTCCTGGTCGAGAAGGGGTTCAAGGGCTTCTCCACCGCGCAGAAGTTGGACAAGCTGGGCATGCGCGGATCGAACACCTGCGAGCTGGTCTTCCAGGATTGCGAGGTGCCCGAGGAAAACGTACTGGGCCAGGTGGGCCGCGGCGTGAACGTGCTGATGAGCGGCCTGGACTATGAGCGTGTCGTCCTTTCGGCTGGTCCGCTCGGGATCATGCAGGCCTGCATGGATGCCGTGGTGCCCTATGTCCATGAGCGGAAGCAGTTCGGCCAGGCAATCGGTGAGTTCCAGCTCATGCAGGGCAAGCTGGCCGACATGTACACCACGATGAATGCCGCGAAGGCCTATGTGTACGCTGTGGCCAAGGCGTGCGACAGGGGCGAGGCGACGCGGAAGGATGCTGCGGGCGCGATCCTGTATGCGGCGGAGAAGGCAACCTGGATGGCGTTGGAGGCGATCCAGGCGCTGGGCGGCAACGGCTATATCAACGATTATCCCACGGGACGGCTGCTGCGGGATGCGAAGCTGTACGAGATCGGGGCGGGCACCAGCGAAATCCGGCGCATGCTGATCGGGCGGGAACTGTTCGCGGAAACGGCATGACCGAGCTGCTGTGTTGAGCGCGCTGGCATTGTCTCGCTGACGGTCTCCGGCGATACTGGGCGGTAGCCTGCCCGGATATCCGGGCCAAGCCAGTGTTGGGAGTAAACTGGATGCCAGATACACACATGGTGGCCGCCGATGTCGGTACGGGCGCCATACGGACCTTCGATGCCATCGTCATCGGCGCAGGTATCGCGGGCCTATACCAGCTTTATCGTCTGAGGGAGCTCGGACTGTCGGTCCGGGTGTTCGAGACTGGGCGTGGGGTGGGGGGCACGTGGTACTGGAACCGCTATCCCGGGGCCCGCTTCGATTCCGAGAGCTACACCTACGGCTACGCGTTTTCGGAAGAGCTGCTGCAGGAGTGGAACTGGACCGAGCATTTTTCGCCGCAGCCGGAAACGCTGCGGTATCTGAACCATGTCGCGGACCGGTTCGACCTGCGCCGCGATATCCAGTTCAACAGCAAGGTCGCGTCCGCCCGGTTCGACGATGGCCAGCGCCGCTGGGAAGTAATGCTGGAGAATGGTGACAGCTTCCAGGCTCGCTTCCTGATCACCGCGATTGGGCCGCTGTCGGCCTACACCATGCCGCGGATTGCCGGCGTGGAGGATTTCCGCGGCCAGTCCTTCCACACCTACAAATGGCCGCACGAGCCGGTCGATTTCTCCGGCAAGCGGGTGGCCGTCATCGGCACCGGTGCCACGGGGGTGCAGGTGATCCAGACCATCGCGCCGCAGTGCGGGCACCTCACCGTGTTCCAGCGCACGCCGAACTGGTGCACGCCCCTGCACAACCGCAGGATCACGGATGAGGAGCAGCAGAAAATAAAGACCAACTACCCGGCCATGTTCGAGCTGCTGCGCCGCACCCCCGGCTGCTACATCCACGACCCGGACCCGCGCAGCACGTTTGACGTCACTGAGGAAGAGCGCGAAGCGTTCTGGGAGAAACGCTACAGTGAGCCTGGCTTCGGCATCTGGATGGCGAACTTTCGGGATGTGCTGACCGACCCGAAGGCGAATGCGCTGCTGAGCGATTTCATCGCGCGCAAGATCCGCCAACGTGTGAAGGACCCCGCGGTTGCGGAGAAGCTGATCCCCAAGTGCCACGGCTTCGGCACACGCCGTGTGCCGCAGGAAACCGGCTACTACGAGGCGTTCAACCTGCCGCATGTCAAGTTGGTCGATACCAGGGCGACGCCAATCGAGCGGGTCACGGAAACCGGCATCAGGACCAGCGATGCCGAGTATCAGTTCGACATGATCATCTATGCGACCGGCTTCGACGCGATCACCGGCGCCTTCGACCGGATCGAGTTCCGCGGCACCGACGGCCAGCGCCTGAAGGACCAATGGGCGGATGGACCGAAGACCTATTTGGGACTGATGTCGGTCGGCTTCCCGAACATGCTGACCATTGTCGGTCCGCACAATGCCTCGACCCGCTGCAACATCCCGCGCTGCATCGAGCAGAATGTCGATTGGGTCACCGACCTTCTGCGCCATGCGCGCGACCACGGGATCACCCGTTTCGAGCCAACGCCGGAGGCCGAGGCCGACTGGTCGCGGCATGTCGAGGAACTGGCCGCGGGCATGCTGTACACACAGGTGGATTCCTGGGCGACCGGCATCAACTCCAATGTCGAGGGCCGGAATGTCCGGCGCATCCTGCAGTACCAGGGCGGTGCGCCGGCCTATCGTGCCCGATGTGATGAGGTTGCGAGAAACGGCTATGCGGGCATGGTGCTGAGCTGATGCCAGGACACACAGGCAGAAGGCAAAGATGCTGCGATCCAACCTGAACACGCGATCTGACGACTTCGCCGCCAATGCCGAGGCCATGCGCGCCCTGGTCGCCGACCTGCGCACCAAGGTCGCCGAAGTGGCGGAGGGTGGCGGCGCGACGGCCCGGGAGCGTCATGTCGCACGCGGAAAGCTGCTGGCGCGGGACCGGGTGGCGGCTCTGATCGACCCCGGTTCCCCGTTCCTGGAACTGTCCCAGCTCGCCGCCTTTGGGCTATATGGCAACGAAGTACCGGCGGCCGGCATCGTAACGGGCGTCGGGCGCGTCGCCGGCCGCGAATGCGTCGTTGTCGCCAACGATGCGACGGTGAAGGGCGGCACCTACTTCCCCATGACGGTGAAGAAACACCTCCGTGCGCAGGAGATCGCGCGGAAGAACAATCTGCCCTGCATCTATCTGGTCGATTCCGGCGGCGCCTTCCTGCCGATGCAGGACGAGATTTTCCCGGACCGGGAGCATTTCGGCCGCATCTTCTTCAACCAGGCCAACATGTCGGCCGAGGGCATTCCGCAGATCGCCGTCGTCATGGGCTCCTGCACCGCGGGCGGCGCCTATGTCCCGGCTATGAGCGACGAGAGCATCATTGTCCGCA
>DASQVN010000031.1:0-2983 GCA_035640755.1 Rhodopila sp. | reverse complement strand
GGAGAAGCATGACGAGGCCCGACATGCGCAGCCACTTGGTCTCGCCGGAGGCGATGAACTGGTCGATGATGACCTGCGCGCCGTTTGCGAAGTCGCCGAACTGGGCTTCCCACAGGACCAGCGTGCGCGGATCAGCAAGCGAGTAGCCATACTCGAAGCCGAGCACACCGGCTTCCGAGAGGAGGGAGTTGTATATCTCGATCTTCGCCTGGTCGGGCGCGATGTTGTTCAGGGGCACGTACTCGTGCTGGTTGACCTGGTCGATCAGCACGGCGTGACGCTGGCTGAAGGTGCCACGCTGCACATCCTCACCCGACAGACGGACGCGGCTGCCTTCCAGCAGCAGGCTGCCGAAGGCAAGCGCCTCCCCGGTAGCCCAGTCGATGTCGCTGCCGGTTTCGATCATTTGCCGCTTGGCTTCAAGCTGACGGACGATCTTGGGGTTGATATTGAACTCCTGGGGGACGCGGGAAAGGGCGGCGCCGATCTTCTTCAGGGTATCCGTCGGAACGGCGGTTTCTTCCTCGACATGCGGCATGTCCTCCCGTTCCGCGGGTTGGAAGCCGGCCCAGTGGCCCTCGAGCCAGTCGGCCTTGTTGGGCTTGTAGGACTTGGCGGCGGTGTTGGCGTCGTCCAGTGTCTTGGTGAAGGCGTCGAGCATGGCCTTCGATTCTTCGGCTGAGACGATGCCCTCGGCGGCGAGCTTCTCGGCGTACACTGTGCGGGTGGTCTTCTGCCGGGCGATCGCCTTGTACATGATCGGCTGGGTGAAGGCGGGCTCGTCGGTCTCGTTGTGGCCGTGGCGGCGGTAGCAGACGATATCGAGGACGATGTCGCTGCCGAACTTCATCCGGTACTCGGCAGCCATGCGGGCGCAGAAGATCACCGCCTCGGCATCGTCGCCGTTGACGTGCAGGATCGGCGCCTGGATCGACTTGGCAACGTCGGTGCAGTACAGCCCGGAATAGGCGTACGCCGGGATGGTTGTGAAGCCGATCTGGTTGTTGACGACCACGTGGATCGTCCCGCCGGTGCGATAGCCGATGAGCTGGCTCATCGCCAGGGTCTCATACACCAGGCCTTGGCCGGCGAAGGCGGCGTCACCGTGCATCAGGATCGCCATGACCGAGCGCCGGCCCTTTGTGTCGCCGGCGGCGTCCTGCCGGGCGCGCACCTTGCCGACGACGACCGGATCCACGGCTTCCAGGTGCGACGGGTTGGGCTGCAGCGAGAGATGGACGTTGTGGCCCGCGATCTCGGCGTCTGTGGAGGTGCCAAGGTGGTATTTCACGTCGCCGGAGCCCTGCACATCCTCGGGCTTGAAGCTTTCGCCGCTGAACTCGCTGAACACGGCGGTCAGCGGCTTCTGGACGATGTTGACCAGCGTGTTCAGGCGGCCGCGATGCGGCATGCCAATGGCGACTTCATTTACGCCTTCCGCGGCCGCGGTCTGGATGATGGCGTGCACCGCGGGAATGGTGATCTCCCCGCCTTCCAGGCCGAACCGCTTGGTGGTGACGTAGCGACGCTGGCAGAAGGATTCGAACCCTTCGGCCTCAGTCAGGTGCTGGAGGACGGTGCGCTTTTCGTCGGCGCTGAGGACGGTGTGCCAGGGTGCGCCCTCGACCTTGCGTTGGATCCAGGATTTCTGCTCGGGGTCCTGGATGTGCATGAACTCGACGCCGATCGGGCCGCAATAGGTCTGCCGCAGGATGGTGACGATTTCCCGCAGCGTGGCGGTTTCGCGGCCGAGCACATTGTCGATGAAGATAGGCTTGTCGAGATCAGCGTCGGTGAAGCCGTAGGTCTTGGGATCAAGCTCGGGGTGTGGCGCGGGGATCTGCAGGCCGAGCGGGTCGAGGCGGGCTTCAAGGTGGCCGCGCACGCGGTAGGAGCGGATCAGCATCAGCGCGCGGAGCGAGGCAATTGTGGCGGCGCGCACCTGATCCAAGGGCGGGGCGGTTTCCGCCGGCTTCTCAAGCGTCTCGCCGCTGGTGAAGCCGGGGCGGGGCGCCCAGGAGGCGCCGCTGGCGTCTTCCAGCACCGCGCGGGCTTCGTCATTCATGGCGGCGAACAGGTCGGCGAAGCTGGAATCGACCGAGGACGGGTCGGAGACCCATCGTGCATACAGATCGGCCAGAAATGCCGCGTTTGCGCCATTGAAAGCCGAGGCCAGTATATCGATGCCCGCCATTTGTTACGGTCCCTTATTTGTCCGTGTCGCGCGTCTTAAAGAAGGCAAACCAGGTGGAAAAGACTGAATCGATGCCCGCTGGGTTGCTTCCCCCGCATGTCCGGACCGCCTGGGCGCCGGGCCTGCGAGGCTGAGGAGTGCACGGGAGGCGAGGGCAAAGCAGGCGCAGGGCAGGTGCATGCCCGGACTGCGCGAAGCGATAAACGAGCCTGATGATAACACGGTCTCAGTTAAGAAACGCGCGAGGGCAATGCAACAGCGGGCTGGCGGGATGGCGGACGCAAAAAGGGACCCGGCCACAGCGTGGCCGGGTCAGGTCAGGTCCGGGTTGACATGGACCAAAAACTTGATCCACACCGGGTGATGCGGTGTTGGGGCAGCACCAGCCGGCCAGTGGGACTTCTAAACAGCCAGCGTTATCTGTCTGTGATCTGGGACACACCTCCGTACTTCGGTCGTGGACCGAGCGTGATTTCCCGGAGAAGCGGCTCCACACACTGCTAAGTCTTGTTGCGGAGCGGAGACGCCACCGCTACGGTCCGCGGCCGATTTCTGGAGTTCTTGTCGATGCAGGCGCTGTTCTGGCTGGTGGATGAGGTGCTCAGTCTATACGCCTGGGCGGTAATCCTAGCCGCTGTGTTCAGCATGCTGGCCGCGTTCGGCGTTCTTGACACGCGCAACCGTGTTGTCTGGACCGTGGGCGACTTCCTGTACCGGATCACCGAGCCGGCGCTGCGGCCGATCCGCCGTGTGCTGCCCAGTTTCGGCAATATCGATATCAGCCCGCTG
>DASQVN010000030.1:0-2046 GCA_035640755.1 Rhodopila sp. | reverse complement strand
CAATGGCCGTTCCAGGGTCGCCGGGGTACCCCACCAGCCGTAAACGGGCCTCCCTGAGGGGCGCTCCATACGTCTCTTCAGGTCGTCTTCGAGGAACTCCCGCAAGGCATCCCGCAGGATCACATTCAAGTCTGTCCCGTCAGCCACGTTCTCATTCGCCCGCGGCAGGGCGTCCCCGAAGGTCTGGTCTAGGAGTGCTGCGCGGTGCTCGGCTTCCCTGAACCAGCGCGTGCGAAGGCTCAGACATATTTCGCCGTGTGCTTCTCCTGAAAGTCTCCTTCGGTAATGGTAGATCCCCCGTTTTCGCGTGATGTGGGAACCAATGTGGGAGCTATGTGGGAACGTCCTGGACACGCGGCTCCGGCGGGCAAGCCGGGCCTGAAAGCCTAGGACTTCTGCGGGTTCTGGGTGCGCACTGGCTGGGGGACCTGGATTCGAACCAAGGATGCCCGGGTCAGAGCCGGGAGTTTTACCGCTAAACTATCCCCCAACGGGCACGCGCCCCACCGGACCACCCCCAACAGGGGCGTCCGTATCGCGCGGGCGGGGCCAATAGCACGCCTCTCCGGCCATCGCAACGCCTCTCATGCGCCGTCGGCCGACAATCAGGCGAGCTCGCTCAGCTCCCGCCGCAGGGTGCCTGTGCGGGGGCTTTCCAGGCTGCCGTACAATACATCCCGGCTGGTCACGCGCCGGCCGTAGAACAGTGAGTCCTTGTTCGGTTGGGCCCGGATGATCGACCCGTCGATCGTCAGCCCGCCATACAGGCCGCTGGACGACGCCCAGACAACAATGTCGGGCGGCGTCGGCCCGCCAACCGCGCCTTCGACGTTGGAGCCAAGCGTGATGACCGTAAGGCCGGCCTGCGCACCGATCTTGAACTCGTTGCGCAACACGCCCTGCAGCCCCTTCTCGGTCATGAAGAACAGCACCATCTCCGCCGCCTGGGCACCGATCTGCAGCCCGAGCGATGCCGCGCCGATCACGTAGAAGGCCGGCTGGCTCCAGCCGCCACTGGTGCGGACCATGATCACGCCCTGGCCGCCCTCGCCGCCGACAATGAAGCCGCCCTTCAGAAGCTGCGGCACGATCATCACCCCCCGCGCCGAACGCAGCAGCTGTCGAGCGTTGCCGAACGCCTTGTCGTGGCGGAGATCGGCCACGACCTTTTCGGCGCCGTGGATCGTGCCCTCCAGGTCAGCCACCGTATCCGCTGCGCGCGCGAACGGCGCGGTGAAGCTACCGACTGCAAGCAGCGTGGCGCCGCGGAGGAATCCAGCTCGCGTGATCATGCCAATGTCCTTCTTGCCCAATGCCGCATTTGCCCAATGCTGTAGCTGTACATGCCACGACGCGGAAGCGCCCCAGTGCATACGGCATATTTGCTCCCCGCCAGCCGGATACAGACGCGGATGATAACGAATGGGTGATGACCGCCATCAACCCACGGTTACACTGCGGGCGAAGAGCCTCGTTCAGACCCGCGCCAGCGCTGCGGCCTCAGCGCCGGAAATCCCCCAGGCGGCCAGCGCTTCCTGCACGGAAACCGCGCCAGGGGGACGCGGCTGCGCCAGCGACGTGCCGCCGAAGCGCGGCGCCGGCGCCGGCTGCAGATGGCCGCCGACCTCGATGAACGCCTGGCGCGCCTGGTTGTGCGGATGCGCGTGCGCCTCCTGCATCGACAGTACGGGGGCGAAGCAGGCGTCAGTGCCCTCCAGGATGCGGCACCACTCGTCCCGGGTGCGGGTGCGGAACCGCTCGGTCAGCACCTGCTTCCAGGCGGCCCAGCCGGCGCGGTCGCGCTGGGCCGGCATGCCCTGGGGATCGATCTCCATGCGCCGCAGGAATTCCTCGTAGAACTTCTCCTCGATCGGCGCGATCGAGATGAACTGGCCGTCCGCGCACTCATACACCTCATAATAGTGCGCGCCGGAATCGAGCTGGTTTTCACCGCGCCCGCCCGGCATGCGCCCGGCCGCGGCCATGGCGTAGATCGGCGTCATCAGCGACAGGGCACCGTCCACCATCGCGGCATCGACCACCTGC
>DASQVN010000029.1:0-3649 GCA_035640755.1 Rhodopila sp. | reverse complement strand
GCGGGAGGTCTCGATCTGCGGTGGAAGCGGCTTCAGCTCAAACATGGCAGTCTCCGTGAACTGCCGCGATCGTAGCAGCGTGCCTCCGCCGCTGCGAACGGCACTGCGAACGCCACTGGGAATGTTCACATGGCGTTCTTGACTCGCGAGGGCGATTTGTGCGAGGTCATGCACGAACAAGCCGGGAACATGGCCCGCGGACATGGCCCGGGAACGTGGCCCGGGAACGTGGGTGGAGGGGCTGGATGGAGACGATACTGGACTGGGACGCCGTTGCGGCCCTCGATCAGGCGGGAGCGACGGAGGATGAGGCGCCGGTGCGCATGCCTGACACCTGCTTCGCTGGCCGCGGCGCGGTGAGCAATCCGCCGGTCCGCTACTTCGCCACTGCGGCTTCACCGTTTGATGACGGGTGGGACACGCTGGGGCTCGATCCTCAGCCGCGGCCGGAAACCACGCTGTCGCGCGATGCGACGCGCTCAGCGATAAGCTGGAACAATTCGCCCGATCTCGGCTTCGACCGGGCGGTCAATCCGTACCGCGGGTGTGAACACGGATGCATCTACTGCTACGCGCGCCCGACACACGCCTATCTGGGTTACTCGCCCGGCCTCGACTTCGAGACGAAGCTGATCTTCAAGCCTGATGTCGCCGAATGCCTGGAACGTGAGCTGCGCAAGCCGGGCTACGTGCCGCGGGTGATGGCGCTGGGATCGAACACCGACCCGTATCAGCCGGTCGAGCGCACGCTGAAGCTGACCCGGGCGGTGCTGGAGGTGCTGGACCGCTTCAACCATCCGGTCGGCATCGTAACGAAGTCCGCGGGGGTGCTGCGCGACGTCGACATCCTGTCCTCGATGGCGAAGCGGAACCTGGTACGTGTGCATATGTCCGTCACGACGCTGGATGCGCGCCTTGCCCGCATCATGGAGCCGCGCGCCGCCACGCCTGTCCGCCGGTTGCAGGCGATGGCCGAGCTGCATGCCGCGGGGATCCCGGTTGGCGTGCTGGCGGCACCGATGATTCCGGCCCTGAATGATGCCGAGCTGGAGAAGATCCTGCAGGCTTCCGCGCAGGCCGGGGCGCGCCATGCGGGCTATATCCTGCTGCGCCTGCCGCTGGAGCTGCGACAGATGTTCGAGGATTGGCTACACGCCCATTTCCCCGACCGTGCCCGCCATGTGCTGAGCCTGATCCGCCAGACCAGGGCCGGCGCGCTGAATGACCCTAGGTTGCATCACAGGTTCTCCGGCCAGGGCGCATATGCCGATCTGCTGCGGCAGCGGTTCAACCGCGCCGCCCGGCAGTTCGGATTTGACGAGGCGCGGACCGTGCTGGCCTGCGACCGCTTTGCCGTGCCCGGTCCAGTCCAGGAACAGGGTTCGGTGCAGATGTCCCTGTTCTGATGGCTGGGCCTGGATCACGCGCTGTCGTCTGAGCGCGTGATTCACGTTTTCCGACGGTCCGCCTCAAACGATCCCGCGCTACTTCGTGGGTGACCAGTTGTAGATACGCTGGAGCGAACCGCCCATCAGGGCGGCCTTGTCGCTGTCGGACAGGCGGTGGGTCATGCGGAACGGCTCGACGCCCTGCTGGTAGGTCAGAAGGTTGGTGGCACGGGTCCAGTCGGTGCCCCACATGCAGCGCTCAATCCCGAACGCGTCGAAGACACGGGACAGCGGGTCCCAGATGTCGTCATAGGGATAGGGCTGATGCGACAGCGTGCAGGCGCCGCTGACCTTGATCGCAACGTTCCTATGCGCCGCCAGCTTCAGCACCTTCGGCAGCTCGGCCCAGGGTTCGGGCGGCGGTGGCGGCTCGAACGGCTGCTGGAGGCCCAGGTGATCGATGATGATCTGGGTATCGGGGTTGAGGGCGGCGATCCGCTCCATCTGCTCCAGCCGTCCCCAGCACAGTACGTTGACCGGCAGGTTGTGCTTGGCGGCGGTGAGGATGCGGGTGATGCCGGGGTCGGCCGGGTCCTCGGAGACGCCGCGGTTGAGCATGATGCGGACGCCGACAGTGCCCTTGGTTTTCGCCCAGTCGGCGACGACCTCGGCTACGGCGGGATCGTTGGGATCGACCGGCTTCACCAGGCCGAAGCGGCCGGGGTGCCTGGCGTACACCTCCAGCGCGTAGCTGGCATCGAAGCGGTACAGGGAGAAGGGCGAGACCAGGATGGCGCCGTCCACACCGACCGAGTCCATGGCGGCGACCATGTCATCGCCGGTGACCTCGGCCGGACCGTGCAGGAACCCGGCCCATGGGCGGCCGGGGTGGTTACGTTCATAGGCGTGGACCTGGACGTCAATGATCGGCATGGCATGTCCCCTTTGATCTGGGCGCGTGATTCCCGTTCTCCGATGTAATCGTCTGAAACGGTCACGCGCTATGGTGTGCGCAGGCGATAGACGCGGGCGGCGGTGCCGCTGAACAGCGCCCGTTTTTCATCGGCCGAGGCGCCGGCGGCGATGCGCTTGAAGGCGTTCCACAGCTCGGTGTAGCCGCCCGATTGCTTGTCGGGCGGGAAATTGCTCTCGAACATGCAGCGGTTGGGGCCGAACGCCTCGATGCAGGGTTCGATGTACATGCGCCACGCCGCGGCCAGATCCTCGGAGGAGGGTGGGGTGTCGCGCTCATGGAAGTCGAAGCCGAAGGATGTCATGCCGACGCCGCCCAGCTTGACGTTGACGTTCGGGCATTTGGCCAGCTCCTGGATATCGGCCCGCCAGGATTGCAGGATCTCCTGCCGCCGGCCGGCATAGGGGCCGACGCCCAGGACGCCGCCGACATGGTTCAGGATGATGGTGGTATCGGGGAAGGCGCGGGCGAGGTCGATCGCATCCTTCAGTTGCGGATGATACTGCCAGGACTCGAAGCTAAGCCCGAGCTTCGCGAGCTGGGCGAAGCCCTCCCGCCAGGTCGGGTCAAGCACCTGATGCGGCGGCACGACACGGGAGGCGTATCTGCCCACCGCCGGATCGGCATCCCATGAGACGCCATAGCGGATGCCTTTGAAGCGGGGGCCGGCGGCGCGCATCTCGGCTTCCAGTACGTCACGCACCCTTGCGCCGAGTTTCAGGTCGGCCCAGCCGACGATGCCCTCGGCCACGCGGCAGGGGCCATAGTTGCCGGAGGCGCTCATGGCGGCGATGCCGTTGACGAACTCGACCTCTCCGACCGGGGCCATCTCGGGCGGGCCGTCCTTGCGGTACATGGCCTGGCATTCCAGGAAGACGGTGGCAACGATGTTGTGGCCGCCGCCGATGTCGGCCAGCAGCTCGGGCAGGAAGTAGCGGCCGCGCTGCGGCGTGTCCCAGAGGTGGTGGTGGGGGTCGATGATCGGCAGGCCGGGGTCGAGCGGGGCCTCGGGCGGGCGCCGACCGAGCCATGCCTTCAGATCGGTGTCGTTGCGGTGGATCAGGCCGCGGTAGGTGTCTTTTGCGTCGCCGAATTGTGCCATTTCCGTTCCCTCGCTTCTTGTTGGCGTGGCGATGTCCTCAGCTTTGCCGGGATAGCTTTGCCGGTGTGCGGCGTCGCGTCCACCCCTGCGGGGGCAGCGGCACGGCTTTACAGGCTCGGGATCCCGCCGCACGCTGGCCATTGTCGAGAAGCTGGGGGGAACAGCATGAATCTTGTTGTCCGCAAT
>DASQVN010000028.1:0-3638 GCA_035640755.1 Rhodopila sp. | reverse complement strand
GGCGTCCCCCGGGTGCTTGAGCTGTTCCGCCGCGCCGGCATCACCCAGACGTTCTTCTGGCCGGGGCATTCCATCGAGACGTTCCCCGAGCAGTTCGGCGCCTGTGTCGCCGCGGGTCACGAGATCGGCGTGCACGGGTACAGCCATGAGAACCCCATTGCGATGAGCCGCGAGCAGGAGATCGCCGTCCTCGACCGGGGCATCGACCTGATCACCCGCCGGGCCGGGCGCAGGCCCACCGGTTACGTCGCCCCTTGGTGGGAGTTCAGCCCGATCACCAATGAGCTGCTGCTCGACCGCGGCATCACGTACGACCACTCGCTGATGCACCGCGACTTCGAGCCGTACTACGTACGGGTCGGCGACCACTGGACCAAGATCGACTACAGCCAGCCGGCAGAGAAGTGGATGCAGCCGCTGGTGCGCGGTGAGGAGACCGGCCTCATCGAGATCCCGGCGAACTGGTACCTCGACGACCTGCCTCCCATGATGTTCATCAAGGCGAGCCCGAACAGCCACGGCTTCGTCAACCCGCGCGACATCGAGCAGATGTGGCGCGACCAGTTCGACTGGGTGTACCGCGAATATGAGCACGCCGTCTTCACGATGACCATCCACCCTGACGTCTCTGGCCGGCCTCAGGTTCTGCTCATGCACGAACGTCTCATCGAATACATCAACTCTCACGAGGGCGTGCGCTGGGTCACCTTCGACCAGATCGCCGACGACTTCGCACGCCGCAACCCCAGAGGCTGAAAGGCGCCTGAGCGTGCCGCCCCGAGCCCTACGGAAGGATGGCGCAATGGGAGACCCTGCCAGGCTGGCCGAGGATCCACCGGGCGCGGTGTCGGCCGCGCAGGCGACTGCCCGGCCGACGCGTGTCCGGTGGAAGATCTTCGCGCTGCTGCTGGGAATCGTCGCACTGAACTACGTCGACCGGGGATCGATCTCGGTCGCCATGCCCTTGATCACGAAACAGCTGCACGTCTCCAAGCAGGCCACTGGCATCGTGCTGTCCGCCTTCTTCTGGAGCTACGCGCTGATGCAGATACCCGGCGGCTGGCTGGTGGACAAGTTCAAGCCACGGCTGATGGCCGCCATCTCGTGTACTGGCTGGGGCATCGCGCAGGCGCTCACCGCCACCGCGTCCGGTCTCGGCGGATTGTTGTTCTTCCGGCTGCTGCTCGGCGCGGCCGAGGCACCGATCTACCCGGCCGGCGGCAAGCTCAACGCCACCTGGATGACGCCCGCCGAACGGGGACGGGGCGCGACGCTGCTCGACGGCGGGGCACCGCTCGGCACCGCGATCGGCGGCCTGGGGATCTCGTGGCTGATCGGGCTCACCGGTGGCTGGCGGCCTGCATTCGTCGTCGCTGGCGTGGCCACGATCCTGATCGGCCTGCTCGCGGCCTGGTATATCCGCAACACCCCCAGGGCGCACCGGGTAGCCAACGCCGCGGAGGTCGCGCACATCGAGGCCGCGCACGCGCGGGAAGACGCCGATGATCCCCAGCCGGCCGGCCGGGTCAGCCTGCTGCGGTACGCCCGGTACCGCTCCTTCTGGGCGATGTGCCTGGGCTGGTGCGGGTTCAATGGCGTGTTCTATGGCCTGCTTACCTGGGGGCCGCTGTACCTGTCGGAGACCAAGCACTTCAAGATCGCCGCCATCGGCTACTCCACCCTGGTGATCTTCGGTGCCGGGTTCGCCGGTGAACTCGCCGGCGGCTGGCTGGCCGACCGGTGGCGCGCCAGGGGAACCTCGCCCAACATCGTGCTGCGTACCCTGCTGGGCGCCGCCGGGGTGTTCGTGGTGCTCGCCCTGCTCGGGGTGACCGTCGTGCCCAACGCCGCAGTCGCCGTCACCTTCCTGTCCCTGGTGCTGTTCTTCCTGCGGTGGGCGGGGGTGTACTGGAGCGTCCCGTCCATCCTGGCCGGCCGGAACAACGCAGGGATCATGGGCGGCGCCATGAACCTCGGGGGCAACGTCGCCGGCATCCTCAGCCCGATCATCGTCGGGTTCATCGTCGGCACCACCGGCAGCTACACCGGTGCCCTGCTGTTCTTCGTCGGCTGCGGTGTGCTGTTCACCGTGTGCAACGTGACGCTGGACTACTCCCGCCGGCTCCCGGTGTGACCACCTGCGACCACAACTTCCCTGGAGTACCGCAGATGACTGGAAAAAACGGGTCTGGGCAGATCCGCATCGGCATGCTGACACCGTCGTCCAATACCTGCCTGGAACCGGTGACGGCGGCGATCCTGCGCGGCGCCGGGGTGCCGGCGTCCATGCACGCCAGCCGGGTTCCGGTGACCAGGATCGCACTGGATGGCCAGGCCACTGCGCAGTTCCAGGCCGGCCCCATGGTGGCGGCGGCACGGCTGCTCGCCGACGCGCACGTCGACGTGATCGTCTGGAACGGCACCGCTGGCTCCTGGCTCGGCGTGGACCACGACTACGCGCTGATCGCGGCCATCGAAAAGGCGACCGGCATCCGGGCGACCACCTCCACGCTCGCCCTGCTGGATGCCTGCCGCGCCTTCGGGGTGACGCGGCTCGGCCTCGCGGTGCCCTATACCACCGACGTGACCGAACGGATCGTGGCCCGCTACGCCGAGCACGGGGTGAACTGTGTGAGCACGGCCTCCCTGGGGCTGACCGAGAACATCGACTTCGCGGCCGCGCCGGCGGAGCGGGTACGGCAGCTCATCGAGCAGGCGGGGTCGGGCCAGGTGCACGCCGTCGCGGTGGTCTGCACCAACGTGTCCGGCGCACCGCATGTCGTTGACGTGGAAAACCGGCTGGGCGTGCCGGTGTTCGACAGCGTGGCGGCGACGTTGTGGCAGGCCTTGCGCGTAGCCGGTGCTTCAAGCGCCATCGCCGGCTGGGGTCAGTTGCTGGCTAGCGGCACGCTGCGCATGCGGTTCCGGGACGCGCTGGAGAGCCTGCTCTCCGGAACCAGCGCGGACCGGACCACATTGCGCATCGACCTGCCGGAACAGGGCATGCACGTCGACTTCACTGCAGGCGAGGCCGTCGCACCCGGCGTGCGGTCGATCCGCAGGGACGGTTCGCTGGACCAGCGGCGCCTCGACACCGTGCAATGGCTGGAGCGGCATCGCCGTCCGCTGATCCAGCCGCACTTCCGGGCCGATCCGGTCCCACCGGACGCGCTGATCGAGGTGTACGGCGTCAACGCGCAGATGCTCGCTCCCATCGAACGCGGCGGGGAACTGGCCGGCTGGCTCTCGGTGCACAGCCTGCGCGAGCGCGAGTGGAGCGAGGCCGACCGCAGCGCACTGGCCGAAGCGGCCCAGCGGGTGCATGACGCGCTCGACCATGTCTGATACCTGGTATCTGACCCGCGGATTCATGATCCGCGACATGTTCATGCATCAAGGAGAATTGCCCGTCGCCTTTGAATATTCGCCCTCCAGGCTCGGGTCATGCGACGGGCGCACGGCGACCTCCGGCCGGGGTCAACCTGGGTCTCCGGCAGTCGGACGAGCAGGCCGTCGAGCTCGTCGGTGACGGTGATCCGACAGGTCAGCCGGCTGGCCGGCATCAGTTCGGCCGCAACGCCTTCCAGCGTCGTCGACTCGATGTCGTCCGGTGGCGGCAGCAGGTCCAGATACGCCTG
>DASQVN010000027.1:0-4112 GCA_035640755.1 Rhodopila sp. | reverse complement strand
ACAGTGCGCAGCGTGGCCTGCACCGCGGCCATGCCGTTTCCTATACGGCGGGCGTGCTGACGACCTTCGTGGCCCTGGCGGGTGCGCTGCTGGCGGCGCGCGCCGCGGGCAGCGCGGCCGGATGGGGGTTCCAGTTCTCCTCGCCCGTGTTCGTCGCGGCGATGGCGTGGCTGTTGTTCGTCGTGGGACTCAATCTGTCGGGCGTCTTCCAAATGGGGACCGGACTGACCGGTGCGGGAGATGCGCTCGCTCGGCGGAATGGACACCTGGGCAGCTTCTTCACCGGGCTGCTCGCAGTGCTGGTGGCGACCCCGTGTACCGCGCCGTTCATGGGCGTGGCCGTCGCAGCCGGGCTGGCGGCGCCGGCGGCGGTGACCGTGTTGGTGTTTGCCGTCATGGGGCTGGGCCTCGCGGCCCCCTATGTGGCGCTGGCCTGGCTGCCCGGGCTGCGTCACGTCATGCCGCGCGCCGGCCGCTGGATGGAGGTATTCAAGCAGGCACTGGCCTTCCCGATGTATGGCGCCGCGGCCTGGCTGGTGTGGGTTATCAGCCAGGAGGCCGGCTCGCCGGGCGTGCTGGTGACAGTGGCCGGGCTGGTTCTGCTCGGGTTCGCGGCGTGGGTCTATGGCGCGAGCCAGGCTGCCTCGACAACCGGGGTTCGCCGGTTCGGCCAGGCTGCGGCGGTGGCCGCTCTGCTGATTGCCGCCACGGTCCTGCCGGGGATCGACGCCGGTACGGTGACGACGGGGAACGCGCACGACGCGGCGGCGGCCGAGGCATTTTCAGGCGGGAGGCTGGCCGAGTTGCGTGCCGAGGGCCGCCCGGTGTTCGTCAACATGACGGCGGCATGGTGCGTCACCTGCCTGGTGAACGAACGGGTAGCCATTACGACCGATGCCGTGCGCAAGGCGTTTGCGGCCAACAATGTTGCCTACCTGAAAGGCGACTGGACCCGCCAGGACCCGGCGATCACGGCCTATCTGCGCGAACACGGCCGGGATGGCGTGCCGTTGTACATCTACTACCCGGCCAAGGGCGGCCAGCCGCGGATATTGCCGCAAATCCTGACCGAGGCGACGGTGCTGCACACACTGAGTGCCGTACAAGCCGGGAATCTCGCGGCCCCGGCAGGTTGAGCGATGCTCAGTCGTCGTTGGAGACAACCGATCCGGCCGTTGTTCCTCCGTCGATCACTATGGTCTGGCCGGTCGTGAAGCTGCCCGCGGGTGAGGCCAGGAACACCGCGGCCCCCGCGATCTCATCCGGTTCGCCGATGCGCTGCAGCGGCGTGTCCTTGGTCCGCTTGCGGTAGAGCGTGGGGTTTTCCCACAGGGCGCGGGCGAAATCGGTGCGGATCAGGCCGGGGGCGATGGCGTTGGCGCGGATGTTCTTCGGGCCCCACTCCACGGCGATGTTGCGTGCGAGCTGCATGTCGGCGGCTTTCGACAGCGCATAGACTCCAAGCTGGGCCGATCCGCGCAGCCCGCCGATGGACGAGATGATGATAACCGAGCCGCCGCCGCGCTGGACCATGTGGGAAATCGCCATATTGGCCAGCCACCAGTTGCTGCGCACGTTGGCGCCCATGACACGCTCATAGGCGTCATCGGGCATGCCGGCGGCGGGGCCGAGGTACGGGTTGACCCCGGCGTTTTCCACCAGGATGTCGATCCCGCCGCACTTGGCCACCGTCTGGTCGACCAGGTTCTGCAGTTCCTCCTTGCGGCCGATATGACAGGGGATGACCACGGCCTTGCCGCCCTTGTCCTGGATGCCCGCCGCCACGGCTTCACACGCATCGGGCTTGCGGCTCGATATCACGACCGTCGCGCCGTGCTCGGCCATGCGGGTCGCGATGGCGAGGCCGATGCCCTTGGTCGAGCCGGTGATGACGGCAATCTTGCCGGTCAGATCGAAGAGCGATGACATTCCTGGTTCCCCCTGCTTGCGGCGCACTTACTGGTGAGTATGCTGGCTTTCTCGGGAACGTCAAACGGGCAAGAACCACCATGCAGAATCGCCGCACGGGCGTTTACAGCCGCGAGGAACTGACTCGGCTGCTTCATCCCTCCAGCATCGCCGTGATCGGCGCCTCGGCCCGCGCGGGATCGTTCGGCGAGCGCGTGCTGTTCAACATGAAACACTACGCCGGCCGGTCCTATCCGGTGAACGCGCGCTATCAGACAATCGGCGAGCATACCTGCTACCCGAGTGTCCGCGACCTGCCCGAAGTGCCGGACTGTGCGGTGATCGCTGCGGCGCGGGAGGCGGTCGAGGAGATCGTGCTGGACTGCGTCAAGGCCGGCGTCGGCGGCGTGATCATCTTCGCCTCGGGCTACAGCGAGACCGGGAAGGAGGACCGGATTGCGCAGCAGGAGCGGCTGGCAGCGATCGCGCGGGAGAGCGGCATCCGCATCGTCGGCCCCAACTGCATCGGCGTGGTGAACGCACTGATCGACAGCCGCATCACCTTCATGGACATCACGCCGATTCCGCGACCGGAGGTGCGGCACGCGGTCGGCGTCGTCAGCCAGTCGGGCGCGCTGGGCATGGCGCTGGCGCAGGGCGTGGTGCGGGGGCTGTCGGTCAGCCATGTGCTGACCTCGGGCAACTCCTGCGACGTCGATATGGCGGACTTCGTCAATTATCTGGCCACCGACCCGAATTGTGGCTCCATCGCCTGCGTGTTCGAAGGGATGGCGACGCCCGAGAGGCTGCTGCTGGCCGCGGAGAATGCCTGGAAGGCCGACAAGCCGCTGGTGATCTTCAAGATGGCGACCGGTGAGCAAGGCGCGCGGGCAGCGATGTCGCATACCGGGTCGCTCGCCGGATCGAACGAGTCCTACCGCGCCGTGTTCCGCAAGGCCGGCGCGGTGGTGGTGGAGGATTTCGAGGCGCTGATGGAAACGGCGGCGTTCTTTGCCAAGGCCCCTGCCCCGCTGGCGCGTGGCGCGGCGGTCGTGGCGGCCTCGGGCGGGGCCGCCATCATGGCCGCGGACCGAGCGGAGCAGCACGGCGTCCCGATGCCGCAGCCTGGGCCTGAGGTGAGGGCGGTGCTGGAGAGTCATATCCCGGAGTTCGGCTCCTCGCGGAATCCGTGCGACGTGACGGCGCAAGTGCTGAGCAGCCCGGAATCGCTGACCGCGTGCGCCGGGGCGCTGCTGGGCGATCCGCAGTACGGTATCCTGGTCTCGCCGCTGACGTATGGTTATGCGCCCTCGGCCAAGCGGCCGCTGGTGTATGACGAGTTGGCGAAGCAGCACGGCAAGATGGCGGCTGTCGTCTGGCAGACCGAGTGGCAGGACGGACCCGGCGTCGTTGAGGCCAATCAGTGCGCGCGGGTGGCGCTGTTCCGCTCCATGAACGCCTGCTTCGCCGCGCTGGAGGCGTGGCATTGGCGTGCGGACAAGCGGGAGGCCGCCGCACCGCCTCCACCCGTGACGCCGCGGGAGACGGTTGCCAGGGCCAGGAGCCTGATCGCCGCAGCGGGCGGGCGGGCACTGACCGAGCGTGAGGCGAAGGAGGTATTGGCGCTGTACAGCGTGCCGGTGGTTGGCGAACGGCTGACCGCCTCGGCCGCTGAAGCCGTCGCGGCGGCGGAAGCCCTCGGCTTCCCGGTCGTGCTGAAGGTTGAGTCGGCCGACCTGCCGCACAAGACCGAAGCGGGCGTGATCCGCCTGAACCTGCGGAATGCCGACCAGGTGCGGGAGGCCTACGCGGCGGTGATGGCGAATGCCGGCAAGGTGTCACCGCCGCCACGAATCAACGGCGTGCTGGTGCAGCCGATGGTGCCGCAGGGCATCGAAATGGTTGTCGGCGCACGCAACGACCCGATGTTCGGGCCGCTGGTCGTCGTGGGCCTGGGCGGCGTTCTGGTGGAGGTGCTGAAGGATACCGCCCTCGCCCCGGCCCCGGTGTCGGCGGCCGAGGCAGAGGCCATGTTGCGCAGCCTGAAGGGGGCGAAGCTGCTGGAGGGGTTCCGCGGCATGGCCAGTGTGGATATCGGGCGGCTGGCGCAGGTGGTCAGCGATGTGTCCCGCTTTGCGGCTGACATGCGGGATTCCGTGGCAGAGCTGGATGTCAATCCGCTGATCTGCGCCGGGGAGCGGATC